>JAMDDR010000292.1 GCA_023488685.1 Chloroflexota bacterium
GTGTTCGGCGCACCTGACTTCTGAAGATTCATTGCGGCGCGCTCAATTGCTCCCCCTTCGAGTTTTAACACCATTTCGGGTCTGGGTCTTTGGCGACGGCTGATAGCCGCTCGGTTTGCGCACGCACAGAAGTAACGGGTGCATCAGGGTGTGTTGGAACGCCAAAGGAGACTGGCATGCCAGCTAAACCGTATCGACACGCACGAGCTTTCGCACGTCTAATGACCTTGACTTGCCTCATCTTTGTTGCTCTTGATCAGACACTACAACCAAGTTCTGCCGGGCCAGCGGCCGGAACGACAAAGCAAATCAATGCGTCAGTCATCACCACGACGGGTCAAAAGCGCCAACCGAGTCTCTTGGATCATAAAACAGAAGATGATACAGAGAAAGTCAAGGTAGCCGAGGTCTCAACGACCAGTACAGACATACTGGATGTGATCGAACCTCCGGCACCGGATGTTACGGTTGTGATTCCGCCCGCTGCGGTCTCGCAGCGCGCTAATCGTGCGGCATCAGCGCTCTCATTGCCAGTGCATGAAGATAACGACAAGCGTTCTTCCGTAGATACACTCGTCAGCTACATTGACTCACTGCCGACCGGCGAAGAGTCACAACCGGGCAGCGCCGTTTCGCCTGTGAATGTCGTATTCAGGCTCAACTTTGACCGCAAAGGGCGGCTGAGTTTGGGACAGGCAAAACAGGCCGTTCACCTGGGTGTGGATTACAGCAACGTGTCCATGAAATATGGGGGTGACTTTGTTGATCGTCTCGCGCTCTATGAAGTTTCAGGTTGCACGTTTGATGAACAAAATGGCACGATCACCGCTTGCCAGGTGTGGAAGCCGCTGCAAGGATGGAACGACAGCGTCAAACGCCAGCTCATCATTAAGCTTGACGCGAGTACTTTACAGCGTTGGGCGAGCGGAACTGATGCAACCAAGGGAACGGACTCTACTCTCGAACCGTCCTCAGTGGGGGAAAATGCCATTGATGCCGTCGGCGGCAGAACATCTGGCCCTATCCTTGCGCTCGCAGCGGGTGCTGGAAGCCCGACAAGTGATTATGGAGCCATCCCGGCGGGCGATATACAAGATTTCGATTTTGGGCTTGTGAATGGCTCGGCTCAGACAAGCTACACGATCCCGCTGCCGCCTCCGGCCGCAGGTGACATACCGGACGTGGATCTGCTGTATGACAGCAGCAGCGTCGACGGTGTACAAGGATCAAAACATGGGCAGCCCGGTGCGATTGGGGTGGGTTGGAGCATGAACCTGGGCGCCATCGTTCGCTTGTTTAAACCTTCACCGACAGGATCCGGAAACCTTTGCCTGACGAACACACCTGGAGGAGACTATCTGTTTTCAATGCGCGGTAAGACGGCGCGGCTGGTGCAGGTTAGTGGGACTTCTTACCGGCTGCGCGATGATCCTTATTGGAAGTTTGAACTCTCGACGAGCACGGTCGTCACTCATCCCGACGTCAATAAGCAGTACTGGTTGGCATCAGCGCCGGATGGCACCAAATATTACTTCGGCAGTGAAGTGGAACCCGAGACAGGGGCGGATATGAATTCTGCTTTCTGGGTGCCCTCCTACGACACGGCAACGGGTAGCTCGTGTAACGGCACACTGCAAAACCGCGCATGGCAGTGGAACCTTGATCGCATCGTGGATCCCAATGGCAATGTCGTCAGCTTTTTTTACGAACCGGAATTCAACTACTACTCGGCGTCCGGCGTGCTGAAGCAATATGTGCGGGCGGGATTGCCCCGTCGTATCGAATACACCAAGCGCACGGGAACAGCCGTACAACCGCATGCACGCGTGCTGTTCCATAGCGAGATTCGCTGCTCAAATCCAGCCTCAGCGACTGACTGTGACGGCGCATCGGATACGCCCACTGATTTGAACTGTGACGCAAGTTCCTGCGCGAAAACAAGTCCGACGTTCTGGACGTGGCGGCGGTTACATGCAGTACTGACAGAGGTCTTCGAGCAGGTCAACAGCCGATGGACGACGGCCGGCTTATATGAACTGTCGCACAGTTTCCCGATTCCGCCCATCGATGCGAGTGGGTTTACCAGTACGGCGAAGCTCTGGCTCGACGGCATCACACAGCGTCCGGGTGGGGACTATGCGCTGAGCGCGTTCAACCAGATTGAAGCCGAATACTATGACGCCATGTCGGGAATTGGCGCCATCGCCACACAAGATGACGGTTCAGGCTACCGGCTGAATCTTATCCACAATAACGACTGGGCAAAATATAACGGGGTCGATTTTGGCAGCGGCGCTGGCCAATTCTTGATGCGCGTGCTGAGCAGAGGTGCGATGACTGTTGAGGTGCGCCTGGACAATACCGCCGGAACGCTGCTGGCGACCATTGCCGTTCCCAACCTCAACACCACATGGAGCACATTCACAGCAACCATGCCGTTGGTTACCGGGACACATGACCTGTATCTGGTTTTCAAAGGCACGGCAAGTGACGTGTTGAACGTGAACTGGTTCCGTTTCACGCCA
>JAMDDR010000495.1 GCA_023488685.1 Chloroflexota bacterium
GGGGTGGGTGGACCGTTCGCCAGGCGTGGCTCGATGTTCACCGCCGGCCCCGAGACGGGGCCTTGAGCCGCAAGCAGCTCAGCGCTCGTCTCGGGGCCGGGAGCCACGATAGTAATGCTCAGCGCCCCGTCTCGGGGCGCGGTTCAGGCCCGGTGCAGATCTCTCTTCCAAGAAGTGGAGCACCAGACCGGCGCTGGTCTTGTACGTCTCACCGGCCGATTGGATCAGGTTCTTTGGCATTCCATCGCCGGGCTGTATCACAAAGTAGTCACCCGTTTGGCTGCGATAGGCGATCACGTACGAATTCGGATCGTCGCGAACCGAACCACCTCCCTTGACAAATCACCCGAGGGTAACTACACTTGCCCTGTGACTAGAACATATGTTCCGGGGACCCGTGGGTGGGTCCGTTCCCATCCACCGGCTGGCACGGCCGGTGTGACAACCAGTGACAACGGTTGTCACTTGTCACATGTCACAACGCCCGTTCGGATCAACCCTTGCGAAGGTGGTCTGGGCAGGCTGTGATACGGGCATGCCACCTTCGCAAGGGTTGGTGGGCGTATTGCAATACCAGCCCGCAAAAAGCGAGGTCGTGTTGACCATTCAGCAACCATAGCTCATACGCATTCGCCCAGGTCACAGCGGTTGTTGCCATCTGCGTCCACGTAGCGGCGGCAGTGTCCTGGGTAAGAGCATCCCCGCGGGCAGCGCACAGAACATGTGCTGGTCACCTGGCTCTGGGCGGAGACAGCGGTCGCTGTAGCAACGGGCACTGTGGAAGTAGGCGTCGATTGCAGCATTGCGGTCGCAGCGGTGGCGCTGGGCGAAGCAGTGGACTGGCTGGTTATCACAGCCTGGGCTGAGTCTGCCACGTCTGATGTCGAAGATGTGGTCGTTTCGGCCTGCGAGTCGACCTGCGAGATGGGGATGGGCTCTCCAACCTGACCCAGGTGCAAACTCTTCACCGCATTGTTCAAGGCAAAGGCCGAGGTGACACCGACCAAACCCATGACTCCCAGGAACCCACGCCGGTTCAACAATAGCGCACCACCGGCTGGCTGCATCGGAACGCGTTTGGTCTGAGAGGGGGCTGGGCGGGAGAAGAAGCCCTTTGCCACGGTCACGATCCAACGCCAGTGCAGACCGATCTTCAACACCGTTATGAGCAACGTGACGATCGACGCGACGATATGAACGGTTTGCCAGGCGCCCGCGCTGGCTACGGCCAGGTTGAGCCAAGTCGATATGACCAGCCCGGTGCCCACAATGGTGAAGAAACCGAGCAATATGGCGGCGTCGATCAGGTAATAGAGCCTTGACTTGTTCGACATCTGCCCAAAGAAGCGGCGTGTGACAGCGCTGACCCAGTTCCAATGTGTGATGAAGTGATAGGTTGCAATCGTGCCAGCAGCAATGCCAATCCATTGATGCAGATCAAGACCCGTAACGTCTAAAAAGAAAGCAGCGATGAAACCAGTGAACAGCGCTGCATCAACCAACCATTTTGATAATTGTTTTGTATTCATGATACTCTCTCGTGATCGCTTGCAGGCGATGCCCAACAGGGTACTCTGTACTTTTTGGGAAAGTGTGAAGGTTTGGTTGGGAAGTTATTTGATTTTTCGGGATTGCTTCCTGTTCTCATCACAGGCTCCAACACCCGGTCGGCAAGCACACCGGCGATGAGTGGGGAGAGAGGATTGGTGAGGAATGCGATCATCCGCCGCGCGGCAAACACCCGGCCCTGCACATCCGGCGGCACTTTGGCCTGGTAAATCGCCTGGCTCGAGCCGGTCATGATCGCAAACGGCAGGGATCCCATAAATATCACCGGGACCCATACAGTCACATCCTGGCCGAGTCCCAACAGCGCGGTTCCGATGAGACCGCTCCAGATCCAGCCCAGCAGAATACCGTGCACGCGACGCTTGAACCCACCCCACACGCTCATGATGACACCGCCGGCGACGGCGCCAATCGCACCTGCCGACTGCGTCAATCCCAACGCCGTCTCGCTGCTGCCCGTGCGGGCCAGGACCATGGGAGCAAGCAAGGCGAAGGCGATGCCCCAAAACAGATTGCCAAACAGATGGTCACGGCGAATTGGCTCATGGCTGTGGCTAACACCGAAACCATCTGGCCCAGCCAGACCAGGGCGAAGTCGAACATGCCGGACGGAGAACGACTGAAGGCGGTCATATATGCTTACGATATAGTCGCATGACGCCGCCAAAAGGTTACCTGACCGGTCCTGGCCTGCGCAGATAGCACACGTGTGTCTATCAGGCCAACCAACGTTGTGGGAATAACCGCCGCCGTCGCGTGTCACATCGGCTTCAGGCGCAGGGTCGCGCTCAGGCGCAGGGTCGCGCACAAGAAGAGGGTGTCTGGCGTCTGGGAGGGTAACCGGATAGGCTCGCTTATCCGATCGTCCATAGCCTTGGCACTTAGGGAGAGGTGAAGAAACGCGCTCGCCGGCAGCGTCAACGCTGGTTCTTGTCGCTCACGAGGCTGTCTGGT
>JAMDDR010000584.1 GCA_023488685.1 Chloroflexota bacterium
ATAGGTCGCGCGCACAGCGTCCGCCATCAGGTCCACCGCGCGCTGGCCCGCTGCGATATTCACACCCGCGGCGGCGTAAGTGTTAGATTGTTTGGATTGTGTCTTTTGTGTCATGCGCCTACTCTACCCCGAAATCTTAGTGACATTAGGCTTAAGCCTACTGCAACTCAGATTCTGGATTCATCCGTTCGCAGCGAACGGCGGCTTTAGCCGGAAGGTCGTGGTCTCGAACACACCGCGGATTTGGCAAGATGGCGTCACCGGCTAAAGCCTTGAGTCCAGTAAACCGTGATATCTTAGTGGCATTAGGCTGAAGCGATGATGGAGCGCAGCGCCGGGGAGCCCCCCTGATCGAGACAATGAGGAGCGCATGACACAAAAGACACAATCCAAACAATCTAACACTTACGCCGCCGCGGGTGTGAATATCGCAGCGGGCCAGCGCGCGGTGGACCTGATGGCGGACGCTGTGCGCGCGACCTATGGGCCCGATGTGCTCGCCGGCATTGGCGCGTTTGGTGGTCTGTTCGACGCCACCCGCCTGCAGGCGATGAAAGCGCCCGTGTTGGTCGCCTCGACCGACGGCGTGGGGACGAAAACCAAGGTGGCCGCTCAACTCGGTCGCTGGGATACAGTTGGGCAGGACCTGGTCAACCACTGCGTCAACGATATCCTGGTGCAGGGCGCCCAGCCTTTATTCTTTCTGGACTACATCGCGTCGTCCAAGCTTGAGGCCGAGCAGGTCGCGACGGTGGTCGGCGGCGTCGCGACCGCATGTCGTGAGGCGGGCTGTGCGCTGCTCGGCGGTGAGACCGCCGAGATGCCCGGTGTGTATGTGCCGGGTGAATTTGACCTGGCCGGCACGATTATCGGCACCGTCGAAAGAGAGCGCATCGTGGATGGCGGGCGTGCGCGCGCCGGCGATGTAGTTTTGGGCTTACCTTCGACCGGGTTGCACACCAATGGCTATTCACTGGCGCGGCAGGTACTGTCTGACCTTGATTGGAGCATTCCTTTGACGACCGGCGACAGCATCGGCGCTGCATTGCTCGCGGTACACCGCTCCTATCTCCAACCCATCCGGCAATTGTGGAACGCCGGCATCGACGTGCGTGCGATGGCGCATATTACCGGCGGTGGTTTCGTCGACAATATACCACGCGTATTGCCTGCCGGTACTGGCGCACTCATCCGGCGCGGCACATGGCCAGAACTGCCCATCTTTGACCTGATCCAGCGTACCGGCCACATCGCGGATGACGAGATGTTCCACGTGTTCAATATGGGATTGGGGATGCTCGTCGTCGTGCCCCCGGAACAGGCGCAACCAGCCCAATCAACTCTCGCGGGAGACTGTTATGTGGTAGGGGAAATCATCGCGGGGGCTCACGAAGTCAAGGTACGCTAACTCCATCAACGAGAAAACCGTAATGCTATCGACACCAAATCTATCATGAGCATCTCTCCAGTATCCAAACGGCTCGTCGTCATGATCTCCGGCTCCGGCACCAATCTACAGGCCATCCTCGATGCAACTCAGGCCGGGTCATTGCCGGCCCAGGTGGTATTAGTTGTTTCAAACCGGAAAGCGTCCTTTGGGCTCTCGCGCGCCGAGCGCGCCGGTGTGCCCACCCTGTACCATCCACTCAAACCATACAGGGATGCTGGCAAAAGCCGTGAGCAGTACGACGTCGATTTGGCCGCCAAGGTGCAACCGTACCAGCCCGATGTGATCGTGCTGGCGGGCTGGATGCACGTGTTTACGCCACCTTTCCTCAATCAGTTCGCCGGCAAAGTCATCAACCTGCACCCGGCATTGCCCGGCACCTTTCCAGGCACCGACTCCATCCATCGCGCGTTTGAGGCCTACCATCGAGGTGAGACCACGCACGGCGGTTGCATGATGCACTATGTCATCCCGGAGGTGGATGCGGGACCAGTGATTGCCCAAGCTGCCGTGCCGATCCAGCCAGATGACACCATCGAGTCATTCGAAGCGCGCGTCCATGAAGCCGAACACGTCCTGATCGTCGAGGCAATCCGCCGCGTGATCGCCGAACCCGTCACCTGACGACGGCGTGTTGAGTCGCACGTGACACACACAGGAATGACCAGATGCCCACAGCATCATACACACCGGCAGGCCGCCCGCGCAGCGACGCTTACGCCTGCAAAAGCTCTGTGGGCGCGTTCAGGATGACAGGCGGACAGTCGTGCGGACCCTTGCGATCACCGTGGCAGGATGAGCGAATGGTTGTCATCCCGACGCGGAGCGAGGGATCTCAGCCGATATCGGCAAAGACGCTCCGCGTCGCGCGCAACGAAGCTTGAGCCTTTGCATGCTCTATAGCGCGCTCGGAATGACAGGTGAAGGCTGAAAGCTCTACGGCGCGTTCAGAATGACCATGAGACGTTCATTGTTATTTCACTTCAAACGTAATCCCACTTTCATAGCGTTCATCCAACGACAGGAGCGGTTGCTGGGTAAAGGCATCGTACACCACCACGGTGCCTCGCAAC
>JAMDDR010000419.1 GCA_023488685.1 Chloroflexota bacterium
ATGGCATGTTATGGGACGCTATGCAGGTAACCTGGGATTGCATCAGCGGGGTCAAGTCGTGCTAAGACGGCGCTTCTGTCTCACCATGATGCACTCTCTGCTGTTCGCTGCGGCCTGTGCATCGGGACCGGGTGCGGTCCCGATGGCCACGCTCACACCATCGGTGCCGCAGGCGCCGAGCATTCCCGAGTTGTGGGTGATCGACGTCGAGAGGGCCAGCCCGGCGGAGCAGGCGCTGGCGCTGACGCTGCAGGGACTGGTCAACAAGAAGGCAGCGCGCATCTGGATCGCCAGCGACGGTATGAACGCGTTGATTTTGGACCAACTGCGTAAGGAGGGCACGCGTGTTCAGACGGCCGGCTCTGTCTGGGACTTGCTGCGGCAGTTCCGCGACGAAGTGAGCGGCGCCATCGTCTACACGCTCGGCACCGACAGCATCAACGTCGCCACCGCGCTGTGCGGGCCGAAGCAGGCAGTGGCGGTGGACGAGTCCATCCTGGACAGGATCAAGGCAGAGGGATTGACCGTCCTCATGGACGTGCGCGACTACGACGAGCGGCGCGCGTTCGACGAGTTCAACAGCCTGTTTGCGCGCGGGATTGCGGTCGAGCAGATCGAGGACAAGACCGCACACCTGCGCGACTTCGCTGTGTTCAAAAACGCGTTCACGTACTATCGCATGGATCCAGGAACGACCACCCACGTGGTGCAGGCCCTTGGCCCGAACACACGGGTGTTCGGATGGGGCGGCGACGAACATCACTGGATCCAGACCCTGAGCAAGGGGGGTGGCACGGGCATCCCGGCGGATTGGTCGCGCAACCTGTCGGTGCTGGCGCAATTGCCGGCGAAACTGGCGCCGCGCCCGCATCGCTCCCCGGAGGCAGCCAAAGACGGCGAGCGTATCGTCGCGTTCGTGATGAGCGATGGCGACAACATCCAGTGGATGGGTGGTGGGTTCGTTTCTGACCAGGGCTTCTGGGCCAGCCCGCAGCGGGGCACGTTCAACATGACATGGGAGATGGCGCCGGTGCTGGCAGAGGTCGCGCCGCGTGTGTTGGATTACTTCTACCGCACGGCAAGTCGCGGCCCGGCCGTCGACGACTTCGTCACCGGTCCCAGCGGGATTGGCTACAGCTTTCACAACAACTTGCCGGATCGCAAGGCGTTTGCCGAACAGACGGCCAGCGCTCTGCGCATGAGTGATTTGTCCATCGTGACCATGCTGAACTCCGGCGGGGATATGGCTCAGGCCAGCGAGCTGCTGGAGCGCCCGGAAGTACTGGGCGTGCTCTACAAGGACTACAACCCGTACAACGCACGTAAGGGCGAAATTTTCTGGCACAACGGCAAGCCGGCGGTCTCGTATCGCTTCCTGCTATGGGAGCCATTGCGGGCGAATAGCCCGGAAGGTGTGGCGGAGGCGATTGGACAGATGCCGGCGCTGCCGTTGAGCGATCCAAACAGTTGTGCCATCATCAACGTGCACGCCTGGTCGTTCAAGGATATCGGCGGGCCGATGGTGGCCGTCAAACAGACGATCGATCGATTGCCACAAGGCACGCGCGTGGTGACGGCGGAGGAACTCATCACGCTGTTGCGTAACCAGTTCGGCACGCCTGTCTCACGCGGCAAGTAAGAAGGAATAAGGCTCTCGCCAAGCCGCAAAAGTGCGGCCATATTCCCCGGCCCCATTAAGGCTACGGCCTGGCGGGAGACAACCGAATACGAGGAGGAAATGATGCTACGTATTGCAATGCTTGGCATGGCACACGTCCATGCGAACGGTTATGGTGATCACGTTCAGAAGCACCTGGAAGCCAAGATTCAGTGCATCTGGGACGACGATCCTGCGCGCGGCAAGGCCGCGTCCGAGCGGTTCGGCGTGTCCTGGTACGACGACCTGGACAAGGTGTGCGGCAGCAACGAGGTGGATGCAGTGGTCATCAACGCGCCCACGTCGCAGCACCCTCAGGTGATGAAAGCCGCGCTCAAGCACAAGAAGCACATCTTCACCGAGAAGGCGCTGACGGTTGCCACCCGGGATGCCGATGAGATCGTCGAACTGGTGAACAAGAGCGGCATCAAGTTCATGATCTCGCTGCCGAGCCGGACACGCCCTGAAATCCTGTTCATGAAGCAGGTGTTGGATAAGGGCTTGTTGGGCAAGATCACGCTGATGCGCGCGCGTGTGGCGCACATGGCCGCACTTGATAAGTGGTTTCACGATGGCAGTGCCTGGTTTGCGGATGAGAAGCTGGCCGGCGGCGGCGCGCTGTTCGACCTGGGCTGTCACACCACCGACGTGATGCGCTGGTTCATGGGTGAACCGAAGAGCATGGTGGCGAAGATTCAAAACTTCGCGGATGCCTACCCAATCGACGATAACACGGTGGCCGTGATCGAGTTCAAGAGTGGGGCGTTGGGCATCCTGGACACATCGTGGGTGCACCGCGCCGGCCCGAACCCGTACGAGATCTACGGCACCGATGGTTACATGGGCCTGAACACTGCGCCTAACAGCGGGCTGGTGGTCAACAGTACACAGTTGCAGATGGGTGAAGTACAGGGCTATATCAATCCAACCAATCTGCCCAAGGCGCTGCCCATGCCGATAGACCAATGGATCAGCGCCATTCTGCACGGCACGCCGATGACCATCACGGTCGAGGACGGACGCAACTTGACCGAATTGCTGGAAGGCACCTATCAGGCTGCCCGCAGCGGCAAGGACGTGACGTTCTAAGCTGAACAGGCTTGAACGGGCCTGTGAGGTCGACGTTTGCGTATCGAACGCATAAGACCTCACAGGTCTTCCGGCAACTGTTCCACTTGAGAACCTGGACCGCAGCCTCCTTATGCTACGATTAACTATGGTGTGTATATGCCTCGCATCAGCCAGTTTTATGGAGTAGTCATCTACATGTACTTCAACGATCATCTGCCGCCGCATTTCCACGCCGAATACGGTGAATTTGAGGCACTTTACGTCATCGAAACGCTGGAGGTCTTGCGAGGTAATCTGCCGCGTCGTGCGCACAGTATGGTAGTGGAATGGGCATTGGCCCATCGTGCCGAGTTGAGAGCCAATTGGATTAGGGCACGAGAGCAGTCGCCACTTGAGGAAGTTGAGCCATTGGATTGAAGGAGATCTGAGATGGAGCAGTTAGGTCCTCGTGTTCGTGTTCGCGCCGTTGAGCCATTGCAAGGGTTTAATGTGCTGTTCACTTTTGAAAACGGCGTGACAAAAGTCATCAACCTTGAGCAATATCTGCGCGGACCCATTTTTGATCCACTGCGATCTGATCCTGCGCGATTTCGTGCGATGAGGATTGATGGCGGAACGATCGCGTGGGATAACGGCGCGGACATTGACCCGGATGTCCTTTACTATGACCTCAGACCGGCGTGGATGGAAGAGATGGCGGACATGTCGGCATGAATTATGCCATGCCAATGGCCATCACCGTAGAGAAGTTGGCAGTGACAGCCGGTTGCGGCTATATGGTCACATATAACGTTGCTGACTTTGAAGGTGTAGAGGTGTTTGGACTCAAGGTGGTCACATCGCGCGAGTTCCTGCAGGTGATAGGAGAGTTGCCGTGAGCACCATTAGCTTAAGATTGCCAGAATCGCTTCATGAAACAGTTCGCGAATTGGCTGAGAAAGACCGTATCTCAATCAACCAGTTTATTACACTTGCGCTAGCCGAAAAAGTTTCTGCGCTGATGACCGAGGAATATCTGGGTGCAAGAGCAAAACGGGGCAGTCGCAGAAAGTTCGAGAAGGCACTGGCAAAAGTAGCCGACGCTGAGCCGGCCAAATATGACAAAGCATGATCGAACTCACCGTGACGAGTATGTCACCGTTCTTCGGCTGATATGAAGGGCAACGCGCGCTATGCGCTGGTAGTCTTCATGGTGGCGTTGCTCTTGCGGCTGGGTTATCTGGCCTGGCGTTGGCCGCTATTGCCCGACTGGAATGTCGATGCCACCGGGTATCACCAGTTAGCGGTGAATCTCGTCCAGCGGGGCATTTTCTCGCTCAACACGGAGCCGCCCTTTCATCCAGACGCCATCCGCACGCCTGGGTATCCTCTGTTCATCGCGGCGGTGTATGTGCTTACTGGAATCAGCCCACGCGCTGTACTGGTGGTGCAGGCGGTCCTCGATGCTGTCACAGCGCTGCTGGTGATGGGCATTTCGCGCAATCTGGGGCTGCCAAAGGGAATCGCCGCCGTTACGGGGTTGCTGTATGCACTTTCCCCCCTGGCCTGGCGCTATAGCGCGGAGCTGTATGTCGAAAGCATCCTCGCGTTTGCCGTCGCCGTGATGTTCTGGCTGTTGTCGCGGCCATCGATGCGGCCCGGCTGGGCAGGCATCCTCGGGTTGGGTGTAGCCTGTGGTGTGACATTGCTTGTCAAGCCCAATATGGTGCTGTTGCCGGTGATCCTGGCGATTGCCCTGCTGATCAGGTCGGGACTGCGGCAGACATTACTGTTTGTGCTTGCCACCGGCCTGGTGCTCATGCCATGGGTGATCCGCAACGCGCTTGTTTTTGGTCGCCCAATGTTATCCACGGTATTCGAAAACAACCTGGCTCGTGTCAGTGCGCCGGCGACGTTGGCTGAGGCAAGCGGTGAAGAGGTCGCACCCTGGACACCGCGTTGGGAGGCGTTGTTCTTTGAAGTCGTGGACCGCGCTACTCGCACGAACCCGCAACTGTTTGCAACGCCAGTCGATGCGATGGACCCGCGCGAGAGCGACCAGGCGACCCTGGCACTGGCCGATACAGCACGTGAGATCATCGCCAACCATCCGGCCGCGTTTGTCGCCAGCCATGTGAAAGGTGTGTTGCACGGATTGCTGCCGGGGGAATATCGTTTTTGGTTCGGGCAATTCAGCGGCCAAACGTGGGAGAGTGCCATGCCCGCCGGCATTGCGGGCGCCATCCGTGCGCGTGGCTGGCAGGCCGTTCCGCTGCTGGCGCTGATCCTGTTTGTCGCCAGTGTCGCTGTTACGGTTGCCAGCGGGGTCGCCATGTCGGTCGGGTGGTGGCGCCTGGTGCGGCGTCATGTCATTATTGCAAGCGCAATGGGGGCATTTATCCTCTATGTGTTGCTCTTACCCGGCCCCATTGCATACGAACGATTTCAAGTGCCGGCTGTGCCATTGGTTGCTGTCCTCATTGGCTGCGCGTTTGAGCCGGAAACACACAAAACGGACAATGGAACGTTGTAGCGTCTGATGAATCGCCGGAGTCAACACGCCATGAAGGAAAGTGAAATGAATAACATCGATCCCAATAACCCGACGTTGAAAGCGCAGTTCGAACGCGCTCTGGCGGAAGTCGTTCCCACATGGCAGCCAGTGGGGCTGATCAACAGCCACCTGGTTGGGCCGTTCGACAACACCGACCTGATCGGTCTGTTGACGAGCTATGCCCCTGAGCCGCAACCGGATCTGGATGGCGCTTATGCTGGCAAGCACGGCCAGGTGCAATGGCAACCGGCGCGCGCCTTTGATGGCGTGATGACGGGGGCGGTGGACCTCGGCGCCAGTATGCCTAAAGAACCGCACAGCGTCATCTATTACTACGCCGAGGTAGAAGCGACAGAAGCGACGCTGGTCCAACTCAGCCTGGCGTGCAGCGGGCTGGCGAGTGCCTGGTTCAATGGTGTCGCGGTGTTACAGCCCACCATCCCTGAACCGGCCGATCCACAACGCGACGCTGCCTGGGTCGAGCTGAAAGCTGGCAAGAACACGCTGTTGGTTAAGGCGGCCTTCAGCGCCGGTCTGGACCAACGATTAGGCTGCTGGGTCAAGGCGGCAGGACAAACCGCTCAAGTTACCCAGGGTGTCGAGCAACTCGTTCGCACCTCGAAACAGCCTGCCATCCGTCTGCTCGCTCGCATGACATTGGCCGAGATGTTGGGTGTGGCTGGCAGCGCAGACGCATGCCGCCAGGTGCTCGGCGAGGTTCGCGAGGACGCATACGCCACACGCTGGGAGGCGGCCTGGGCTGACGCGATCGAGGGCCAATATGAAAAGAGCGGTCATTTTGCGCCATTTCATGATTCTGCGGTGTCCTATCAACCGGTGACACAGGTGCAGCCCTATCCCGAGTTCTGGCCGCAATCATCCCGCCCAGCGCGTGAACTGCTAGTGGTGGATGTCAGCAACGCCTCACCGCAGGTCGAATTCGCGCTGGCAGTGCTGCAAGGGCTGGTGAACCGCGCGCAGCCACGTCTCTACCTGTTACATAGCCGCTATGCGCGCCAGGATCGCCAATGGCTGGATGAGCTGCACTTCGAAGGGTTTACGTCACAGGAAATAACCATTGACGATGCCTGGCGTTTGTTCAAGGGGGAGATCCAGGGAGCTGTGATCTACGATGGCAGCATCATGGATGAGATCGGCGCGTTCCACTCTGATCAGCTCAACCAGACGAACGTGCTCATGATGATTGGTGCGTTGAATAGCGCAGTGCCGCTGACGCCCGAATTGAACGCCGGTTTGGGATTGGCGGTACTGTTTGATGCGCGTGGCAAGTGGGCAAACCAGTATGACATGATGCGCTGGGCTTTCGTGGAACTATTCCCTCATATGAACCCGCGTATACTGGCGACGAATTACCCCGGCATCTTCCTGATCACCGATTACCTGGTTGCCTTCAAGATCTTCACCTTTTGGTTCCCCGAATACCGTACGCCGTTGGAGGAGAATCTGTTGCGCGGTATTCTGGCCGCAACGCCACCCAACAGTCCCATCCTGGGCTGGTGGTTCGACTGGATGCCGAACGTCAAGGATGCGAAGTTTGCGCACGCGGATGCGGTGATGGAGTGGCCTGGTTTATTGCGTGGCTCGTACTTTGGCAAGATCCTGACGCCTTCTCATGAGGCCACGAATCTGAGCGTGCACTCGGGCGTGCCGGTGGGCGCGTGGCACCATAAATCGCCTGATCGCCCGGCCTATGATCCCAGCAAGGTTTACTACACCTTCATGATCTCGGACGGCGACAATATGGGCGAGGCGCTGATGATGCGCACACGCGATCTGCAATGGGACAAGCCCGAGCGCGGCGCATTCCCGATGGGCTGGTCGTTTGCCCCGGCCACGTCGCACCTGGCGCCGCCGGTGCTGAACTATTATCTGCGCGCAGCCGCCCCCAACGACCTGTTGATGGGTGGCCTGGGCGTGGGGTACACCGAGTCCATGATCTATCTGCGCGCATACCCCGGACAGCGCGAGCAGTTGTGGGCGCAGTACGCCCGCGCTACCGACCAGGCGATGGGCTGGATCGACACCACCTGCCTGTGGCTGATCGACGGCCGGCACGAGGAGGCGGATCGATATGCGCGTGGTTCCAGCGGCAGGCTGCGCGGGATCTTCATCGGCTACGGCGGTTCGCCCGATATTGCGGAGGCGCGCATCACGCACAACAATGTGGTTGCTTTCTACTCGGCCAGCCGTTTTATGACCGGAAAATCGCGCGAGGAACAGGTACAGGCCATCGTCGACGATATCTGCGCCGCGACTCGCAGCCGGCCGGACTTCATCGAGGCATGGGTGCTGAACTGGGGGCTTGAGATGAGCATGCTGCAGCAGGTGCAGGAACGGCTGGGGCCGGATTACGTCTGTGTGCGTCCTGACGTGCTGGTGGAGATGCGCCTGCATGCCGCGGGCAGGGGGAAGGAGAGAGATTAGAGATTGGAGGGTGATCAGGATTGTACCAGTTGCTCGCGCAGCTTGGCGTCGCTGGCATAGCCCAGGTTGAGGTGTCGCACCGTGCCCCTGGCGTCCAACACGACCGTGGCGGGAACGGTCAGGATACCCAGACGGTCCACCAATTCCGGGTGTTCCGGCGCGGAGAGCGAGGTAATGACGACGCGATTGTCCAGCTCGGCCTGGAGCCGCGCCAGCGCAGGCGCCTGGCGGGTGTGGCATTCATGACAATAGGGAGCCGAAAACGCGACCACTGCCGGCTTACCGGGACGCACAACCCCCAGCAACGGTTGCTGGTGTTGTAACCGCTGTAGCTTGAAACGTCGCCACACCTTGAGCAGCAACCAAATGGCTGCCACGGCGACGACGACCCCAATCAAAATAAAGACCCGTTCGCCCATACCTTCCATCCCTAAGAATCCTGTATTGGTGTTCATCATTTAGCGATGAGGCCCAGGCGTTGAAGCTGGAAGTAAACGAAGCAGCCGGCGCAGAAGCCGAATACCAGGTTTACGGCGGCCAGGACGGAGACCAGCAGCGCTAATGCCCAGCCCAAAGAGGCCGAGCCGGCCAGGAAGGCGAGGATGGACAGGATCAGGACACCCGCGCCCATCCCCTGTGCGAAGCGGTGGGGTGCGGCATCCTCGTCGTGGAGATCGGGTTGCAACAGCTTCGCCGGGCGCAGGATATCGCGGTAAATGCGCTGAAACAGTGCGGCCGGTGGGTATCCCGTTCCGAGTGCCATCACGACGGCCACAAAAACCACCAGCCAGGGCAGGTTGAAGAGGAAGCCCGCGACCAGGAATGCGATGATGGCCGCCTGATTGAACCGTACACTGGTGCGATCGAACCGCGCGGTAGAGGCCACGGGGCGCCGGGCTGCTATTTGCTCACTTGTCATTTTAAACGACTCCTTGTCTTCAATTACGACGACAACTACACCAGACACTCATTCGACATCGGACGAACACATGGAAACTCGTCATTGGTTGCTACGGCACGGGTCATAACCACCTCCCACCCGCCAGTCCGTGTCCTTTGCAGACAGGGGCGCGAGGTATGTTTGGGGCGTGCGTAGCAATATCAAGCCTTTCACGCATGGCAGCAATGGGTCGTCTACGCAGGGCGTGAAAGGGTGGGGCTCTACGCGAGGAGAGCGGGTAAGCTGGCCGTACGCGGCCAACTCCCGCTACCTACAGAAGCACTGCAGGTAGGCCGGATAAGCGAAATGAAACGGCGCCGGTCTGTGCGCCGGTTGTCGATGCCTGCCCATTTGATGTACGTGATGATAACATGTTTCGCCCAGGTAGTGTCAAGGGTCATTCCGTGGTGGTGTCTCGCTCGACGGCGGCGCGCTGTGTAGGGGTAAGCATGGCCTGGAACGTTGGCAGCAGCGGCCGGCCGGCGGCGGCCTTGAAACTGCTTGTGCCATGCCAGGCCTGGGCCAGGCCCTGGGCAATCTGCTCGTCATCGAACACGGGCAAGGCGAGTTCAGGTGTGCGTGCGCGCAACGCGGCCACACGCAGCAGCCAGGGTTTCAACTCGCGCTCCCAGCGTGGCACGCTCGGTGGGTGAGGATTGCGCACGAATTCGTGTGCGAGCACTTGCGCGGCCGCGGCGGGGTCTATCTCGTCGAGAGGCGTGCCGCCCATCACAAGATTCCCGTAGCGCAACACCTGTGCGGCCACCACGCAGCGGTGCAGGCGGTCGTAGACGTGTTCCACCTGTTCGCTCAGATCGGGTGGGTCCAACTCGCGCAACCACTCGGCCTTCACCGCACTGGCAATACCGATCAGGGTCAGTTTCTCCTGTTGGCGGGTAGTGATCTCACGAATCGCGGAGACGACGACGAGTGGACTACGATTTACGACGCTCTCCTGCATCAGTGTGGCATGGCGTCCGTGGGTCAATTCGAAGTCTTCACCCCCGCCTTGCCTCACGGCGAACTGATCGATGAAACCGGCCAGGTGGCATTTCTGGATGGCCTCATTGTAGGATGGGTTGTAGGACATACTGTCAGTTTGTCCTACAAGTTCCAGAATCTGCCGGTATGTCTGCGCCACTTCCTTCGCCACGTGTGGATTGATGCCGAAGCTGTAGCACGTCTTGTAGTCGAACTGGTGCTTGACGGCGTGTGCGAATGATGCGGCCAGCAGGTAAAAGTCGGACTCGTGGTTACGCACCAGGCTTTCGCGGTTGCGACGGGTGATTCTGTCCTCACGATTCAGTCGCGTGAGCAGATCGCGCCCGCCGACGAGCGCTGCGAACAAGGCCATCTCGGGCACGCAGCCGTATTTTTCCGCCTCGATCAGCATACGCGCGTAGCGCGGGTGGACGGGCAGCCGCAGCATACGCCGCCCGGTCGCAGTGATGGTATGCGGCGCCGGCGTAATGGCGCCCAGCGTCTCCAATAGCGCCTCAGCGTGATGGATGCGCTCAACATCCGGCTGGTCCAGGAAGTGAAAGTGCTCCGCGTCGGACACACCGAAGGAATGCAACAACAACACGACCTCCGAAAGATCGGTGCGCTGGATTTCGGGTGTGTTGTGAGCGGGGCGCTGCGCGTGTTCAGCCTGTGTCCACAGCCGGTAGCAGATGCCAGGTCCGGTGCGACCGGCACGGCCGGCGCGCTGATCCGCCGATGCCTGTGAGATCGGCTCGACGTGCAGCGTGCTAATGCCACGCTCGGGGTCATACCGGGCGATGCGCGCCTGCCCGCTGTCTACGACGAAGCGAATACCAGGTATGGTCACGGAGGTCTCGGCGACGTTGGTCGAGACGATGACACGGCGATAGGCGGTGGGGATGAATGCGCGATCCTGGTCGTGTGGTGAGAGTTCGCCGTGAAGTGGGATGACGAGCAAGTCTTCGCGATCCTTCGGATCGACGATGCGGGCGCGCCGTATCTCATCAATCGTGTTCTGTATCTCGTACGCGCCGGGCATGAACACCAGGATGTCGCCGGTGCTGGTTGTCTTGATAATCTGGGTGATATGCTCGGTTGCCAACTCCCACACGGGCCGGTCATCGGCCCAGGTCTGGTAGCGCAACTCGACCGGGTAAGTGCGGCCCTGTGATTGCAGTACGGGGCAATCACCCAGGTAAGTGGCGACGGGCGCGGTCTCCAGGGTGGCCGACATCACCGCGAGAAGCAGATCAGGCCGTGACTGTTCCTGTAGCTCCTTGATGAGCGCCAATCCGATATCGCTGAGCAGATTGCGCTCGTGAAATTCGTCGAATAGAATGGCGCCGGCGTGCGACAGGGTGGGTTGATCCTGCAACCAGCGCAGCAGGATGCCTTCGGTGACAAACGCGATACGCGTTTCTGGGGCGATAATATCCTCGAAACGAACCTGGTAGCCCACTTCTTTACCAAGCTCGGCCCTCATTTCCTCGGCCACGCGCCGGGCGACGGTGCGCGCGGCGACGCGGCGCGGCTGCAACACGACAATCTGTTTGCCGTTGTTGCGCCCGGCTTGCAAGATCATCTGGCAGACTTGGGTGGTCTTGCCCGAGCCGGTCGGCGCGACCAACACAAGCCGGTTGGTCGCTTGCCAGGTTGCCTGCAACCGGTCGTGCAGATCCCATACAGGTAAATCCCTTTGCATCGCGGCTGGGGATTGTACAGGACAACATCGCATCTATACGTCGTGGCCGCAGAGCCGCCGATGGCTACGGTGTGCGGCGGACGATGCGGTGTGCGGCGGACGATGCGGTGTGCGGCGGATGACGCGGCGACCAGAGGTCGCGCGCTACGGTTTGCGAAGTCCCTGCGGGACTAACAGGTGTGCCATTCAGTCCCGTGGGGACTTTGCAGAGGTTGCCGGTGATTTCTAATCACGCGGCGGGGCGACGCGGCGACCAGAGGTCGCGCGCTACAGTCTGCGAAGTCCCTGCGGGACTAACGAGTGACAGCATTCAGTCCCGCGGGGACTTTGCAGAGGTTGCGGGTGATTTTCGTATAGGACATCTGTCCGGTACCCCATACGACGCTAATCCGGCGGCAGTAGCTCCGGGTGATACTGCCGGACGATCTGGACATATTCTTGCACCACGCGCTGCCCGCGTCCAATCAGCGCGCTGATCTCTCCCACTGGCGTGCCATGCCTCAGCAACAGCTTCACCCGCTCGTAGTCCTTCAAGTAACGCTCCACACTGTTCAGGCTGTGCTTTGTCTCCCGCGCGATCGCCGGCGGCGCCAGCCCTTGCTCCGACAAGCGCACAATCTCCCCCTTGTGGGTGGGCCGGCAGCCCTGATCCATCTGAAGATGGTCTTTAGACCATGCGGACGCCCTTCAGCGGCAACAGTTCGCCCGTCGCTGTCTCATAGGCGTGCAGCAACTGGCGCGTCCCCTCATACGACCGGTTCACGATCACGCTCACCTCCGCCAGCGTCAGCAGCCCCCCTTGCTCGGCGGCGGACTTCACCAGTCGCGCGATGCGCTGTTGATCGCGCGCGTCGGCACTGGCGCGCGTGCGGGTGGCGCGCACCTGCTTGTCCGTGCGGTCTCGCAAGTCCTCCGCGGTCACCAGCGGCAACAGCACCGTGATGGTCGAGTAGTCCTGCGTGCGCTTGCCCGGTTGTGCCTTCTGGCCTTCGTCGGCGGTGCACGTCCACACCAGGCTGCCACTCGTGGCGGCCTGGGTGTCCGGGTAGAACTGCGCCACCAACTGCTTCACATCGGCGGCGATCAACTGCAGGATGCGCCGCCCGCCCAGCAGGGCATACTCCGTCTCCAGCAGGTGCACCAACGCGCTCTCGAACGTGCGCTTCTCGATACTGGTGTAAGGGTTCCGCCGGCTCATCGCGTCTGCCCCCCTTTTTTACCTTGTTTTTGAGGCTTTTCGGCGCACCCGTTCGATCCACTCCCGCCACTCACGCGCGCCAATTCCTCCGCCAGCTTCTGGGCGCGCGCCGGCTGCTGCCGTGCGGCCTCGTACACGGCCAGGTAGTCGTTCACCAGCTTGACCGAGCTGTGGGTCAGGAACGCGATCTCTTCCACGGGGGTGCCCGTGCGCCGCAACATCACGATGCGCAGGAATGTGTCCACGTAGCGCTGGATCGCCTGCGGGGTGTGATGCACCCACCGCGCCATCCGGTCATAGCTCTCGCGGTCCAGCCACAACGCGATGATCCGCACCTTGTGCGTCTGCCCGCGCCCGACGCCCTTCAACGGCCCGCGTGTGTGCAGCAGATGCCCGGCGGCTTTCAAGCTGCGCACATCGCGCCGGATCGTGCGCGTGTCGACGTTCAACACCTTCGCCAGGTCCTCGTGCGTCAACACGCCGCCCTGCTCCAAGGCTTCGTCCACGAGGCGCAGGATGCGCCCGCGCCGCAGCCCGGCCAGCCCGTCGCGTTCACGCACGGCCACGTCCTCGGCGCCGGCATCCAACGTCAGGGTCACCTCCACCAGGTCGGTGTCGTCCAGCGGTGGTCCGAACGGGGCGTGGAAGCTGGCGACGATCACGCGCACCTGACCTGGGCGCAGCGCCGTGCCCGAGGAATGTCCCAACAGCATTTCTTGGGCCGCTCACAGCACCTCGCCCGACAGGCGCGCCGAGAACTGGAACTCGTCTTGCAGCACATGCACGAACGCGGCCTCCGGTGTCTTGATGGCTTGGCGCTGCGCACTCGTTTTGGTTGCCATGGGTCCGGCCTCCTTCAAGCCATTTTCGCTTGGTTTTCAGGGGGCATACCGGACAGATGTCCTAATTTCTCATCACACGGCAATGGCGGTTATGCGCTGCGGGCCGTGATCTCCAGTTCATCGCCGGCGCGCAACGTGATGGGCGCGCTGAACAGGATTGCCGTCACGCCGCGTGTCTGTTTCACGTCCACGTCTGGCTGCTTGGCGTCAGCGCTGAGTTGCGTTGCGTACTGAAGCTTTACGGCGC
>JAMDDR010000108.1 GCA_023488685.1 Chloroflexota bacterium
GCTGCCGCGCGCGCGTGCGCTTATGGCATGCCCGGCGAAGTGGTGGATGGGATGGACGTGCTGGCCGTGCGTGGCGCCGTGAGCAAGGCCGTCGGGCGCGCCCGCAAGGGGGAAGGCCCCACCCTCGTCGAATGCAAGACCTACCGCTACTACGGCCACTCGCACTCTGACCCGCGTGCCTACCGCACCAAGGAAGAGGAGGCTGCGTGGAAGAAGCGTGACCCGGTCAACGCGCTGCGCGATGGTCTGATCGCCATGGGTTGGATCACCGAGGATGAGTTCGACAAGATGGATGAGGCCGTGCAGGCCAAGATCGAGACCGCGGTAAAGTTCGCAGAGACGTCACCCGAGCCGAGCCCCACCGAGCTTTACACCGACGTGTACGCGCCGGCCAAGACGACCCAAAGCGATGTGGACAAGGACCGGCAGTATCGCGCAGCGTTTCGCGAAACCCCCGACAAGTACCGCCAGATCACTTACGCGCAGGCGATTTCTGAAGCGCTGCGCGAAGAGATGATCCGGGACCAGAGCGTGTTCTGCCTGGGTGAGGACATCGGCCTGTATGGCGGCGCGTATGGCGCCACCCGTGGCCTGTTCCAGGAGTTCGGCAAGTGGCGCGTGCTGGACACGCCCATCTCCGAAGCCAGCATCGCGGGTGCGGCGGTCGGCGCGGCCATGGCCGGCATGCGACCCGTGTCCGAGATCATGTACGTCGACTTCACCCCACTGGCCATGGACCAGCTCGCCAACCAGGGTGCCAAGAACCGCTATATGTTCGGCGGCAAGACCAGCGTGCCGATGGTCGTGCGTACCGAGGGCGGCGCGGGGCGCGCCATCGCGGCGCACCACTCGCAGAGCCTGGAGTCGTTGTGGACGCACTTCCCCGGCATCTACGTGGTGATGCCTTCCACACCTTACGATGTGAAAGGGCTGCTCAAGGCTGCCATCCGCGACGACAACCCGGTCATGTTCATCGAGCACAAGATGCTCTATAAAGAGAAGGGGCCGGTGCCGGAGGAGGATTACATCATTCCGCTCGGCGTGGCCGACGTCAAGCGCACCGGCAAGGATATCACCCTCGTCACCTATTCACGTATGGTATTCCGCGCGCTCGAAGCGGCCGAAATCCTGGCGAAGGATGGCATCGACGTCGAGGTCATCGACCTGCGCTGCCTCAAGCCGCTGGACCTCGATACCATCGTCGCGTCGGTCAAGAAGACCGGCCGGCTCATCGGCGTGACCGAGTCGTATGAGAACACCAGCTTCATCAACGAAGTGCTGGTGCAGATCAACGAAGTCGCCTTTGATTGGCTGGATGCGCCGATGCTGCGCGTTGCCTCGGCCAACGTGCCGGTTCCGCGCGCCGAGATCCTGGAAGACCTGGCGATCCCGAACACCAAGCGCATCGTCGATGCGTGCCGCAAGGTGATCAGCTAACTTACAAATTGCCATGGCAAAAGAACTCTTTATTCCTAAACTCGGACAGACGGTCGAGGAAGTGAAACTGGTCCGCTGGCTGGTCGAGGATGGCGCGAAGGTTGACCAGGGCCAGGAAGTGCTGGAAGTCGAGACCGATAAGGCCGTGTTCGCCGTCGAGGCGCCGGCCAAAGGCTATATCCACATTGGCCCGTACAAAGAGGACCTCGTACTTCCTGTGCTCACTGTCGTCGCGACGGTCGGCAAGGCCGATGAGAAATTTGCGCCGGCTGGCGCAGAAGCGGTGGAAACGAAGGAAGCCGGCCAGCAGGTCCCCGGCGAACCAACGCCAATCGAAAATCCAAACTCCACAATCGAAAATCCAAAATCGGCAGAGCGTGTCTTTGCATCGCCGCGCGCGAAGAAGCTTGCCGCGGAAGAGAACGTCGACCTGTCCAAGGTCACCCCAACCGGTGGTGGTGGTGTGCGCGTCGCGGAGCGTGACGTGGTCAGCTACCTGGAGAGTGCCCCGAAGGCCACGCCCGTCGCCGAGCGCATGGCGGCCGAGGCGGGCATCGACCTGCGTTCGCTCACGGGCACCGGCGCCGGCGGCACGATCACCAAGGAAGACGTGCAGCAGGTGATTGAGAAGGGGAGAGAGGGAGAGAGGGAGAGAGGGAGAAGGGGAGAAGAGGAGAAAGCACCCGCAGCCCCTGTGCTCCCCCTCACCCCTGCTCCCCCTCTCCCCCTCTCTCCCGGACAGGAAGTGCTGGAGCGTGTGCCGCTGAAGGGCGTGCGCGGCATTACCACCGAGCGCATGGCGGCGAGCGCACGCACGGCGGCACGGGTGACGCTGTTCATGGATGTGGATGCGACCGAGTTTGTGGCTTTACGCGAGCGGTTGAAGGCGAAAGTGTCGGAGCAATGGGGCTTCGCGCCTGGCTATAACGATCTGCTCATCCGCGTCGTCGCGACCGCGCTGCGCAAGTTCCCCTATATGAACGCGCGCATCACGGCGGATGCCATCGAGTACCTGGCGCCCATCCACGTCGGCATGGCGGTGGATACGGATCGTGGCTTGCTCGTTCCGGTGGTGCGTAACGCCGATCAGAAGGGTTTACGCCAGATCGGCAACGAATTGCGCGTGATGGTCGAACGCGCGCGCAAGGGGCGCTCGTTGCCGGATGACTTCGGTGGCACGTTCACGATCACCAGCCTCGGCCCGCTGGACGTCGATGGGTTCACGCCAATCATCAATCTGCCCGAGGCGGCCATCCTGGGTGTTGGGCGCATTGCCGACAAGGCCGTCGTCTACAAGGGACAGCTCGCCGCGCGTAAGATGATGACGCTCAGCCTAGCGTTTGACCACCGTGTCACGGACGGCGCGCCGGCAGCGCGTTTCCTGAAGTATGTGAAGGAGCTGGTCGAGGAACCTTACCTCCTCCTCGCCGAATAGCTCCGAGGGAGAAACCCGATTTTTTAAGCGCAGTACGCTGCGCAAAAATCGGGTTTCTGGATGGGTTACTTTTCTCTCTTTGTATGGCCAGGAACCCCACCTTCATGGTGGGGTTCCTGGTTTTTCGCTCAAGCGGCACCTGGCAGGTCTCTGAGGATCTTGTCGATCCTGGCCTCAACCTGCTTTGCATCGTCCGCCGCCAGTGCGCCAATCTGGAAATCCGCGCGGAATTGGCCGCCACCAGGCAACACTTTGATGTTCCCCTTCGCCTTCTCTGCCGTGTACCCTTCCGGTTCGGCGGTTGCGGGCATGGCGAAGCCGCAGGCGTCCTGGTCGCCGGGACGGGCGATCCAACGCACGGTCTTGTCCAACTGGCTGGGGCGGTGCGCCACGTAGTCGGCGCTGCCGTCGGGATGAACCTGCATGCTGTGCGCCCAACCCTGCTCGTCCGCATCATAGGTGATGGTGAAGACCAGTTCCGGGTTGAAGGGTAGCTCCGGCTTGAGCACATTGTGCTTCTCGGGATGTATGCCCATTTCCTCGACGAATTCCCGGTAGCCGGGCGGGAATTTCATGTGCGAAGGGATATCCTTGCGCACGCGCACACGCTCCGGGGTGCACGGCGCACTGTACACCAGGCGCCCGTAATCCACTGGCCTGAAGTTGATGTGGGACAGGTACATGTACTCCATCTCCTTCGGGCGCAGGTTATCGATGGTCATCGAGACGTTGAAGATGCTGGAGCCGGCGTATAGCTTCACCAGTGGCTGGGCGATGTAGTTGTAGTTGAAGGCCATGGTGTGCTGGTATTTTCCGCCCAGGGCGATGTAAGCGCCCTTGTCGTCCTCACCCAGGGCCAGGTGCGCGCTGTCATAGGCGACGTTGGGCAACTCGCCGTGCAACGGGTGCGTATCGTTCTTCGACGGCACGCCCATGGCCGTAAAGCCGCAATGCAGGAAAAAGCCACCGTAGGTTTCCAGGTAGCTGCGGCCCGGGCGTGGTTCGGCGAACATGGACTTCATCGTCAGCGTCCGCCCGCCAAATTCCGCGGACCAGATCTGTTGCCCCTGGTACGGCAACAGCACCAGTTGTCCCACCTCGTTTTTGAGCCGCAAGCCGCAGACACCCGTGCTGAAGCGGAACGCCGAGGCGGAGAGCGCGCCGGAAGTGACAAGCGTCTTTTCGCGCTCACTGAAGAATTCGGGCGAGAGGTTAAACGTGCTTTCGGATATGGTCATACATGCCTCACTGTCTTGGTTGTATCACCCCGCCGGGCTGTCCAGATTTACATGCACCGGCCGGACGGGCGTGATTGGGATGTGTATTCTGATATACCACGCTCCCGCAAAACCACAAGTAGCTGCAGCACTTTCCCACAGGGCGCGGGAGGCTTTGCCGAATCTATCTGCCGAGTCTGTCTGCCGAGTCTGTCGTTAAGTTGTTGACAATCTATTTGTATTAATGCAAAATGCTTGTGAATTCGAACGGTACTTTGTCCAAAATAGTTACTCGTCGTAAGCCTTATATTTCCTTTGGATCCCACAATGGTCTGCCGGTCTTGGCTAAATGCAGGAAATACGGGGCGAGAAGAAAGCCTCTGGACCGTTCATTTGTTGAGCAGCCCTGGTATAGTAGCTCTCGTAAAGGAGGTGAGACCAAGGAGAGTCCTATCCCTGTCTTAACAGTGAAGCCAGTATCAGCCAAGCGTGGGTGACTTTAGATTTCTATAGTGCTCGGTAACTGCGAGGAGAATGGAAATTATGGAGAAGAAGCCTGTAACAAGACGCACGTTCATCAAAGGGGCTGGTTACGCGATTGGCGCTTCCTTATTATCTGCTTGCGCGCCGCAAACGGTGGTTCAGACGCAAGTCGTCAAGGAGACTCAGGTCGTCAAGGAGACGGTCGAAGTCGCAGTCGAATCAGTGGTTACGGCTACCCCGCTTCCTACCACGGTCCCAGAACCCGCCGTCATCGACGTCTGGTGGAACTCGGACATCCCCGATCTCACGACTGAATGGAAACCAGATCCAGAGAACGAGGAATTCAAGAAGCAATGGTATTGGGGTGGCCTCGCCCGCCAGATGTATCCGCCATTCATGGAGAAGCATCCCGGAGTGACGGTGAAGATTACCGCTCACAGTTGGGATGCGGACCTGCGCCAGAATCAGCTCATGGCCCTTGCCGCGGGGATTATCCCCGACGTAACGTATGGTGAAGCGTACGTCAACGAGTTTGTGCAATTGGGCGTTTTTAACCCGGTCGGCGATGCTGCAGTGGCGTTGTTCCCTGAAGGCACGGTCCGCGGCGCGACAATGGAGGGCAAAGCCTTTGGCCTTCCGATGTCCTCTGGTGCAGATGTCCTGTTTATCAACCTGGCGCTCTGGGAAAAGGCCGGCCTTGACAGAACCAAGCTTCCGACCACCTGGGAAGAATTAGTGACGGCCGCCCAGGCAATCTCGAAGGTCAACAGCAGTGACCAATGGGGTAATACCGCTTACTACACCTATGGCCCTGGTGGCGATAGCTACGGCCAGGCCATGCGCATCCTGCATTGGTTCAATCAAAACGATGCGCCGCTCGGCAGCGATCTGGGTGTCCCGTCTGCGAACGTTGCAAAGGCGGCGGACACCTGGGCTTTCCACAACGACCTCATGTGGACCTCGACGGAAAATCTGATCCAGCAGGCCGAGAGTGAGGCCGGCTCAGGCAAATTGTTTAACGACGGCGTGATCGCACTGAAGCCGGGCTGGAACAACGATGCCACCTCCGTGGGTGAAGGCAATGTTGACGCGACCGCCATCGAGTTCCCCATCCCGCCGGGCGGCCATCCTGCCACGATCGTCATCGGCAACCAGATCAACTCGCCGTTGAAGAACGGCAAGAACCCTGACCTGGCGATTGCCCTGGTGGAGGAAACCCTCACCAATGAGGATACGCAGGCATGGCTGGCGGACAACGCCGGCATCTGGATTCCCGCCATCAAGTCGCTGCTGGAACAGTCGGAGAACTACGATCGGCTGGGCGGGTACAAGACGGATACCGCCAAGAAGATGGTGCGGGTCACGATGAAAACCCTGCTGCAGGGCAATGCCGGCCCCCTCCCCGGGTGGTCAAAGAACGGCTCGCGCATCTGGGCTGCCTGGAACGATATGTACGGGCGGATCTGGAAAGGCAAGCTGAGCAAGGATGATATCCAGAAAGAGTTGGATACCTTGCAAACGACCATCGAAGGCCTGGTTCAGAAAACCGGATAGGTAACCCGTTTCCCCTGGATGGTTTCGAAAAGCTGGGCATCTGCATGGCAGCCTGCCCAGCTTTTCCCTGAATAACTCAGATTGGATGAAGCGGTAATATGAGTCTGAAAACCGTCACAAGTGCCTCTCCCTTGATGGAGGAAAAATTGCCCTGGTATGTGCGCCTGCAGCGCTGGTACCGGCGGCACCGCGATGCGGTCGTGGCATGGACGTTCCTGACCCCCATGGTCATCTATTTCGTCATCATGACCTTTGTCCCGCTGGCTTTCCTGGTGGGGATCAGCTTCACCGAGTGGAATATCATCTCCCCGCCCCGGTGGGTGGGCATGGCAAATCTCCAAAAGGTGTTTTCGAGTTTTGACAATTGGTTCTACCCCAAGGTCATCGGCAGAACGATTCTATACGCGATAGCGATTTTGGTGCTCAATATTGCCGGCGGTTTCTTTATCGCTCTGGTCTTGAACCAGAACATCAAGGGGAAGGGCATCTTCCGCACCATGTGGTACCTGCCCTCGGTCTTCTCCGGGGCCGTCGTCGCCCTGTTGTTGAGGATCTACCTGGCAGGCTCTTCCCAGGGTGTCCTGAATATGGTTCTGCATAGGCTGTTCGGGACCCAACCAGTGGATTGGATCCAGAGCACGGTCTGGATGCCCATTATTGGTGTGTTGTTTGTTGTCTGGCAAGGCATTGGCTTTACCGTCATTTTCTTCCTGGCCGGGTTACAGGGAATCGATGAAAATCTGTACGACGCCGCCAAAATCGACGGCGCAAACGGCCGCCAGCTTTTGAGGTATATCACGATCCCCCAGATGGTCCCTGTGCTGCTCTTCATTTCCGTAACGGGGATGATCGGCTCCATGCAGATGTGGGAAGTGCCAAAGATCATCACCGCCGGCGGCCCGAATGGCATGACGTATACCCTGGTTTACAGCATCCAGAACGACTCCTTTGCCGCTTTGGAGATGGGTATGGGGACGGCCCAATCGCTCGTGTTATTCATCATGTTGCTGGTTTTCATTGGCTGGCAGCTCAACCAATACCGTAAACAGTACGGTGTCTGACCCAGGAGCTTGAAAGATGAAAAGACGCAGCTTGATTACGAGGGTTCTCAGTTATGCCTTCCTGGGTATTTCCAGCTTCATCATGATTTACCCGGTGCTGTTCATGGCGCTGGGATCGTTTACCACGAATAACCGGTTCCTTGAAGCCACCATTCTACCCATTCCGAACACCCTGAACGTTACATTGTTCCAAAGAGCATTTGGCGCCGGTGTGTGGGACTCTTACGTATTTACGCTCAAAAGGTGTGTATTTTATATTTCCGTCACTCTTCTCGCTGGTCTGATCGGCGGCTACATTTTTTCGAAGCTGCGCTTCCCCGGGAAAAACAAAGTATTTCTGCTCTTTTTGTCCGGCATGGTGATGCCCGGAATTCTGATGCTCGTGCCGCAGTATTTGCTGATGGCCTGGTTTCCCTTAGCAGGAGGAAACAATATCCTCGGACAAGGCGGGCATGGGTTTGTGGGTGAATGGCCCGTCCTTTTTATCTATGGTTGGGTGCCGCCGTTTGCGATTTTCCTGCTCAAACAAAGTTTTGACATGCTGCCCACCGAGTACGAGGACGCGGCCAAGATGGATGGCGCAGGAATCTTCACCATCATTTTCCGCGTGTATGGGCCTTTGTTGAAACCCCCCGTGGTCGCCTTGACCATTGTGACCTTCCTGGGCGTCTGGAACGATTACCTGTGGCCCAGTCTGACGATTGCTGGCCATCCGGAATATTACCCGATCGCCTATCGGATTCAGAGCGTCGTCCTTTCGGATTGGTCCCCTGTGGGTACGACTGATTACCCGTCCGTCATGGTGCGCACCTTCCTGGCGACCTGGCCACCCGCCGCGGTTTATTTCATCCTGCAGCGTTATTTCGTCCAGGGTCTGGTTGCCAGTGGTTTGAAAGGATAGGCGTTGGGTACAACGATGGAAAACCTGCCTGGTATTTCCCGTGCCATGACCAAACGTGGGCTTCAACCGTGGAAGCCTGCAGTTACCCTACAACCTCGAACGTACCAGGACATCCTACACGGGACCAATCTGATCGCCAATGCGATCCGCCCCACCCTGGGGCCGCTTCCCCGCCTGGTGGTGTTGGAGAGATTGAAGCGCACCGAGGCCCCCGAGTTCCTGGACGATGGGGCCACCATCGCCAGGCGCATCATCCAGGTCGAACCGCGTGGCAGCGACATCGGGGCGATGCTCATCCGGCATGCCCTGTGGCAGATGCACCAGGAGGCTGGGGATGGTGCGACGACCATGGCGGTCTTGTACCAGGCCATTCTCCGGGAAGGCATCCGCTACGTCACGCAGTTTGACTGCAATGCCATGCTGCTGCGTGCCGGTCTGGAGAAGGGCTTGAGCGCCGTCCTGGATTGCCTGCGCCGGGAGGCTGGACCACTCACAGGGAAGCTGAACATCGAGAAGATCGCAGGTGGGATGTGCCAGGGCGATCTCGAAATGGCGAAGATGATGGGTGAGATCTTCGACATGGTCGGTCCGGATGGCATGATCGTCGTGGAAGGCTGGAATAAGCTGGGCCTGGAGCGTGAGTACATCGAGGGAACCTATTGGAAACTGAGTGGATGGCTTTCCCGCCTCTTTGTCACTGACAAGGCAGACAAACGGGCGGTGTTCGATGGGGCGGCCCTACTGATCAGCGACATGGACATCAAGGACCCGCACCAACTCGTCCCGGTCCTGGAGAGATGTGTCAAGGCCGGCATCAAGAAATTGGTGATCATTGCCAGGAGCATGTCGGACGCGGTCATTGGACTCCTGGTGAATAACAATCAGGCCAAGACCATCGAGACCCTGGCGGTGCGAACACCCAAGGGAATGGAAATCGGTCGTGTGACCTCGATAGAGGATCTCGCGGTCCTGACCGGCGGGCGGATCTTTTACGCAGCCGCGTACACGTCCTTCGATGCCTTTCAGGTGACGGACCTGGGGCATGCCCGCAGAGCCTGGGCGACCGAGAGTCTGTTTGGCGTTTACGGCGGGAAAGGCGACCCACGCCAGATCCGCAAACATATCGCCGCCGTCAGGGGGATGCTCAGTAGCGCCGAAGGCGAGCACGACAAAGGGGAACTACAGGCGCGGCTTGGGCGTTTGCATGGCGGAACCGTCATCCTGCGGGTTGGCGCCATTCACGAAACGGAGCGAGAGGCACGCAAAGCCATCGCGGAACGGGCCGTGACCGGCATCAGGCATGCCTTGCTGGGTGGGGTGGTGCCCGGAGGTGGCTCCGCCCTGATCCATGCCCAGGCGGCCGTGATGGGGTTGCCCGTCGAGCATGATGATGATGCGATGGCCTACAAGATCCTGGCCCGGGCATTGGAAGAACCCATGCGCGCCATCGCCAGGAATGCAGGCTATGTGCCGGATGTCATCGTCGAGAAAGTGAAAGCCGCGCCGGATGGATGCGGCTTCGATGCCATTACCGGACGGATCGTGGAGATGAGACAAACCGGCATCCTGGATGCGCTCATCGTGCTTGAAAAAGCGCTTCAAATCGCCGTCAGTGGCGCGGCGATGGCCTTGACCACCGATGTGATCGTTCATCACAGGAAACCTGTGGAATCGCTTGAACCGTAACTCACAAATCGCTATGGAAGCAACGTACGACAGCTCTTCCAAACCATGGGATAAAGTCGGGGGACCGCGTGCGGGTACGATTGCGGCCCTGGGCTTCGGTGAGGGCTTCGGCGAGGGAGCCGGACCAGAGCCTGGATTCAAGTTGTTTATCGGCACCAAGGTGGGCTTGTATCGCTCAGTGGACTTTGATGGCGCGACGGTGCATGGCTGGGAAAGGCTGGCGGCTGCGCCCATTGGGGTGATGTCCATGGCTGTTTCGCCGGACTTTGCCAGGGATCACACCCTCATCGTCGGGACGGATACCGGGATTTACCTCTCCAAAGATGCCGGGGAAACCTGGCAGGTGGCGCAAATCCCTTTCTCCAGATCGATGGTGCTCACGCTCTGTTTCTCTCCCAATGATCTCGACGACGGCGTGCTCGTGGCCGGGACATTGGAGGACGGGATATGGTATTCGCATACCCGCGGGGAGAGCTGGTACGCCAGGAGCTTCGGCCTGCTGGACGCCACCGTCTTTTCGCTGGCATTCTCGCCGCACTTCGCACAAGATGAGACGATCTATGCTGGAACGGATAGCGCCATCTACTACAGTTACAACAATGCGCGCGCCTGGAAACAGCTTGACTTTCCGGAGAGCGCGGCGCCCGTTCTCAGCCTGGCTGTCTCACTGGATTTTGAGTCCGATCACACCCTGTATGCTGCCACCGAGAGCCAGGGTCTCTATCGGTCGGCGAACCGGGGCGAAAGCTGGGAAAAGATGCCTCTGCCGGCCGGCAGTGTCAATGCATTGCTCGTTTCCCGTCAAAATGGTTTGCTGGCAGCCACAGAGGCAGGCATCTTTCAATCGGGAGACCGGGGTGAAACCTGGCGTTGCCTGGTGGGTTTGCCGGACACCATCAGTTTGGCGTTGAAGGCTGAAAGCCCTCTTCAGAGGGATGAGGTCGTCGTCGCGGGATTGGTGGATCAGGGTGCCTGGATGGCGACGAACCTGGATGATTGGCACGCTCTTTCCATCCCGCCCATCCGGTCCATCTTAGGGCTGGTGCTGTCGCCGGCATTCGAGCGCGATCGCCTGGCTTATATGTATGGTCTCCAGGAAGGCATTTGGAGAACGGAAGACGGCGGCATGACCTGGCAGGATTTGAACGCAGCCTTGCCCAGTCTCGATATCCATGCGCTCGTTCTATCGCCTGGGTTCTGCGCAGACCATACGGTCGTGGCTGGCTCGCCGGAGGGTGTTTTTATCAGCACGGACGCCGGGGCGCACTGGCAGATATCGGCCCAAGACCCCGCCGGGGTCGTCTGCTTCTCCCCGAATGGCAGGCTGCTGGCGGCCAGCTTTGTAGAACAAGGGGTGCGCGTGTCTGGCGACCTGGGCCAGAGCTGGACCAATGTCCCAGGGCCCTGGGATGCCGGCGGGAAAGCGGTGGCGCTCGCGGTCACCAACAGACAGCATTTCTACGTCGCACTGCTTGAAGGGGTGGATGAGACCTTAAACATCTGGCGGGGGACACCGGACCACTACGAAAAAGTGCTGAGCCAGCCCACGCGTGGAAACGCCGTGGTTTCTTTTTGGATTCCCACCGATTCGGCCAAATCGGCCGATTCGGCTGAATCCGATGCAGACAGCTCCTGGTATGTGAGCCTGGGCAATAGGGTATGGAAGTTCGGGGCTTCGATTGCCGAGTCCACGATTGGTGCAGATATGGAAGACATATTGTCATTGACGGGGTGCAAGCATGAAACGGGGCACATCCTGTTCGCCTGCACCGGCCGGCACCTCTACACGTCGCAGGATGCAATGGCGTGGCACATGCAGCATGATTTCGGCACCGAGACGGCCATTGCCTTCGCGTTATCCCCGGCTTACCCATCTGATAGAACCGCCTACGCCTTGCTCCTGGGCGGGACCTTGTGCCAGGGTGTCGTTGGCTCGCTATAATGCGGCTGTGGACATTTCCCCAGAAGCACAGGATTTGTTGCAACGACTGTCGCCGCGCATCTACGAGGTGGTCAAGCAGGTGCCGCCCGGCCGGGTGACGACCTACGGCGACGTGGCGCAGATCGTCGGCGAGGGCTGCGATGCACGCATGGTCGGCTCTGCCATGGCGGCGGTGAAAGATCCCGAGGTGCCGTGGCAGCGCGTCATCAACGCCAGGGGCACGATCAGCACGCGCGGGGCGCGCGGCATGCAGACGCAGCGCCAGCGCTTGGAGGCCGAGGGCGTGGTGTTCGATGCGCGCGACCGCATCGACCTGGAACGTTTCGGCTGGCGCGGGCCTGATCCCGAATGGGCGTCGCAACACGGCTATCAAACACTGCCGGCCTGGGACGAGCCTGAACAGCCGGGGTTGTTCTAAGAACGCCCTCACCCCAACCCTCTCCCAGAGGGCGAGGGAGCCAGACTCTCCCCCTAATCCTTTCCTGGGGGATGAGAGGCAGGCGCGGTGTTAACCATCCACATGGAGAAGCCGCGCAGGAAGGCGCGAAAGCCTTCCAGGTGTTGGGGCGGAAAATGGTACTGCTCCTCCGCGCCTGCCAGTACGCGCTCGAAGCAGGCCAGCCACTCATCGCGTGCCGCCGGGTCGATACGGAAAGGCATGTGGCGCGCCCGCATGGCCGGCGAACCGTAGCGCTGGTGATACAGCGGCGGGCCACCGAGCAGGCCCACGTAAAAGGCCGCCGACTTGCGCGACGCGGCCACCATGTCGCGCGGGAAGAGCCCACGCACCGCTGAGCGTTCCAGCTCTTTGTAGAAGTCCTCCAGCATGTGGAAGATGTTGTCCTCGCCCATCAACGCGTAGATCTCGCGGCTGGGAGCGGGGACGTCGCCTGGGTTCATGGGCGGAACGTAGATGTCGCGTGACATGTGCTTGCACCCCCGGCTATTGGCCCGAAAGCGTGCTAAGTTCCGCGAACAGCGGCTCGAACGCGCTGAGGAACGCCGCCGGCAGCGGGGGCTTCTGGAGGTCTGCAATATTCTGTTGCAAGTGCTCGGCCGAGCCAGTGCCCGATAGCACGCAATCGATCCCTGGCTCGGCGCGGCAGAAACGGTAGGCGGCCTCGGTCAGCGACTGGCACTGGCCGCTCTCCAACAACTGCCGCACCAGCGGCACGGCCTGCAACACGTGCGCATCGGCGTTACCGCGCTGCACCTGGTGCTGCAGATATGACTCCAACTGATCGATGCGAATGAGCGCCTGGCGCACCGCGAACATGCATAGCACGCCGATGCCCTTGGCGCGCGTGACGTTGAGCACCCGCTCGCGCGCCGATGGGTTCAGCAGGTTATGGCCCACCATGACCACATCCCAGCCATCGTCTTGCACGGCGCGGCTAAGCGTCTTGTGAGCGGTATCTGTGCTGAACGCTTCAGTGATCCCGATATGCCTGATCTTGCCCCGCTCCCGCAGACGCTGCAACACCGGCAGGAAGGATTTGACCACGTGCGGGTAGTCGTCCACCCGCACGCCATGGACGTGGTAAATGTCAATGTGGTCGGTGCGCAAGCACTGCAGGCTGTTGTCGAGCGAGATCTCGATCTCGGCGGGTGTCTTCAAGCGCTCTTGTATCTTGTAACTGAACTTGGTCGAGAGGATCAGGCGATCCCGATCGACATGCCCGCCTGCCCGGCTGATCGCGTTCCCGATGACGGTTTCGGTGCCGTAACCTTCCGCTGTGTCGATGAGGTTGATGCCGGCGTCGATGGCAGCGCGCACCACATGCTCGGCGTTTTCGTTGCCTTTGTCCTGCGCAGCGCCCAGCCGGCTGAACCCACCGCTGCCCAGGCCGCAGATCGTTGCGTGCAACCCCGTTT
>JAMDDR010000386.1:0-494 GCA_023488685.1 Chloroflexota bacterium
ACTGGCTGGCATCGGCATCGAGCAGGATTCCCACACGCCGTTCCACACCCTTGTGGTTGTTGGCGCCAGCCGCACGGCGCAGGGCATCACCCAGGTTCCCCTGCCCACCCTCCTCTGCCAGCGGATATAACGTCGCGATCAGGAAATACCATTCCTCCTGCGCCGGGTGAATGCCAGGCGGCAGCAACCGGTAGAACAGCCCCAGGCTGTCATGGGCTTCCATGAGCGAACGCCCGGCGCTGCGCTTCAGGCGTGCCCTGTCACCCGCGTCGAGCTTGTGCAGCCGATCGATGAATAAACGGGTTGACGGGTGATAGTCATGTTCGGTCATTCTGCATCACCTCCAAGTTGATCCAGCTTCTTCTTATTGAGCCATGCAGCGCAACGAGCTTCTGCTTGCACGCGCTCACGCAAGGTCGCGGCATCACTGCCGACCGCTTCAGCGGCGTCGACGAAAGCCGTGCGCGCCACGCCGACGACATGGTCCAACCACA
>JAMDDR010000386.1:504-2500 GCA_023488685.1 Chloroflexota bacterium
CCCAAGGCCAGCACCAATTGGCGGAACGGCCCCGCCATTGCGGACCAGTAGGCATCCTGCATGCGGATTTTCAACGCCGCAAAACGTTCTTGCTTTTTGCCACGCCCGCCAAAAGCCTGCTTAAAGATCATGGCAATCGCGCCTGCACAGTCACTTGCAAAAGAGAGGGCTTCACGCACCAGCAGACCACTTGCCGCGTCTCCGAGCAACCGCGGCGGCACGTCAAAACCGGCATCCTGCCACTCAAAGATTTTGGCCTTCATGTCGGTGCGCAATCCAACGCAGCGGAACGGGAACGCGCGGACATCACTCCCCAGGTTGATCTCTGCCATCTGGTCAAGCACGCGTGGCCGCTGCGTATGAGTGTGTTTCTTCTTACTTGCGACAGCCGGTTTCGTGTCTTGCAGGAAAAGCCCGGCGAACTCTCGCCACGTCGCCTTGCCCTCCTGTGGGCGGATCGGGGCCGGCGCTTTATCGTCGGTGATCCGGTACGCGGCAAATGGGTCAAACCAGGATGCAGCATCCTTGGGTCGGCTCTCGCCCATCTCAAAGACCATGGTTCGCACCCCCCATTCACTCACACAGCCACAGCGCGAACAGCGCGCTTGCAGGCGCTTGGGATGCAACCTGATGCGGCGGGCCACAAAGGTGAGGCTGTGCAGGTAGCCCACCTCGCGCACTTCCTTGCCGCGTGGCACGACCGGCTTGCGCAACCACCAGGCATCGTCGCGCCGGAGTGATGCCGCCTGCGGTTGATAGCCAGGAACCATCAATGAAAGGACAAGACTCTCGAAGAGTGTCTGCCCACCCGGTAGCACGTAGATTGGCGGCACCCCATTGATCGAAGGCTTGATCCCCGCGCCGCCGGACGAGGCGAACGCAGGAAGCATGACCAGGCCGGCGGCCGCCGATGCCGGGCACAATATCTGTTCATCCTCATTGCCGTGCCGGTAGTGTGTGATCTCCGTGCCAGACGGAATATCAGGCGCCAGATAGGCGACCGTCTTGACCTTATCGCCCTTGCCTGGCTGCAACGGCAGGTCAGCGCTTTGCATGAACGGCTCGCTGGCAGAGAACAGATCGAAGCGGTGCGCGAACTGCTTGCCGAACGCTTCGATCCTGGATGTGGGGAAGTGGCTCGCGTGCCACAGCTTCTTCAGGTCAGCCCCACGCTGAGGTTACAGCGCAGCCTGCAAGACAGCCACCAACAGCCGGTGGATTCCCACCATGACCAGCGGCGAGGGATCATAGATCGCCAGGTATTCGTGAGCGTGTAGCAATGTGTGTGCAATGCCACACCGCTCCACCATGCCATCCGGACGCTCCAACGCGATCCACGCTTCAGTCCACAGGTTGAATGAGGGAACGGCTTGAACTGCTTCAAGAGATTTAGCCATAGACTGCTCCTTGTCAAACGCCCGCCAGCGCGGTGATGTAGGGCAATCTGACAGATTGCCCTACAAACCACACGCCCGCCAACAAGCGGCGTCGACGAAAGCCGTGCGCGATGTCCTACACTGCAGCTTCTGCATCCACATGTGTCTTCGCGATCACCAATCCCAGCCTTGGGTCAAGCGACAGCGTCAATGTCCCTTTCGTAGCCGGCAATTGCGCCTGCCCATCGTTCAGCCACAAGGGCACATAGCCCTTCAACAACGCCGATTCTCTGAACAGCGCCGGCAGCTTGGCACCGCTCAGCTTGATCGCCTGCACGGCCTCATAGCGACTCACGCGCAGGCTGCGCCGCAACAAGCGCAGTTGCATGTCGCGTGCGGCGGGCTTGCGCAAGTCGAGCACATCGCCATCGGGAAGCCGGCAGGTGTGATCGTCCACTCGCTCCAATGGGATGACGTTGACACTTTCCTCACCCAAACGCGTCTGTGCCACGATCCACGCGGCGCTGTTTTCGTCCTCCTCGAACGTCATCGACGCCGCGCGCGCACAGAAGGATTCCTCCGAGTCCGGCTCGGGCAAAAGCCGCGTATTGGCCTGCCAC
>JAMDDR010000275.1 GCA_023488685.1 Chloroflexota bacterium
TGGCATTAAACTAAAGAAACGCAACCTCAGAGCGCACAGAGGGGAATGGATGCCTCTGCGCGCTCCGTATCTTCGGTCTAATTGTAGGATGGGTGAGTTGCGTGGCGATTGTCGTCACTCGTAACGCAATGCCTCAACCGGCTCCAGCCGGCTGGCGCGCCAGGCGGGATAGAAACCAAACACGACGCCGATGAGTACTGATACGACGAACGCGATCAGCACCGCGCTGAGTTGCACCACTGCCGTGATTCCGAGTTGCAGTTGATTGATCAATGCGACGAGTGTTATCGAAAACAAGATACCCGTCACACCAGCGGTGACTGTCACGACCAGCGCTTCGATCAAGAACTGGATGCGGATGGCCATGGGTTGTGCGCCGATGGCCTTGCGCACGCCGATCTCGCGCGTGCGCTCGGTGACGCTCACCAACATGATGTTCATGATCCCAATCCCGCCCACCAGCAGCGAGATGGCGCCGATGGCGCCCAGGAACGCCGTGAGCGTCGCGGTGACGGTGTTGAGGGTGCTGATCAGCGAGGCCTGGTTGAAGATACGGAAGTCGTCTGCCTGGTCGGACAACAGATTGTGCCGCTCTCGCAGTGTCTGCGTGACCTGGGTGACGACGGCATCGGTGCGATCGCTGGAAACGGCCTCCACCACAATCTGTGACACGGACTTCAGGCCGGCCGACCGGTTGACGAACAGCTTCTCCTGCGCAACGGTCAGCGGAACGAACACACTATCATCCGTGCTCCCAAAGCCGGTGCTGCCCTTGACTTCAAGAATACCGACGACGCGGAACGGAACCGTGCCGGCGAGGAACGTCTGGCCCAGGGCTGACCCCGATGGGAATAGCGTTTCCGCCAATGTCGGCCCGAGCACGGCGACGCGCACGCGATTGTCCACGTCATCCTGGGTGAACGATGCACCCTGCGCGACCTTGGTGTTTTGAACCACAAAATAGTCGGGCGTGGTGCCGATCACCGAAACGCTATCGCTGTTCGTGCCCGCGGCCACTTTCATGTTGCCGCTCAGTTGGGCCACCACACGCTGCGCGTCGGGCACGTTCAAGCGATCGGATAATGCCTTCACATCGTCGTTTGTCAGCCGCGCACCGCTCGACGCGTTGGTATTGGCCGAGACGTTGACCAGGTTCGTGCCGATGCCGCTGATCTGGCTGTTGATCGAGCTTTGCACGCCGGCGCCAAGCGCCAGCAATGTCACCACGGCCGCCACGCCGATGACGACACCCAGCATCGTCAACATCGTGCGCATCTTGTTGGATGATAAACTTTCCAGCGCGGTCTGGAGGGTTTCAAGCAGACTCATCGAGTTTTTCTCCTAAGAGGCGGTGGCTGGTGGCGCTTTGCGCGTCTTCTTCACTGCCACCGTGGTCAACAGGCCCGTGCTGATGACGGCCGCCGCAATGTGCATCAATAATGTCGACCCAATCAAGGGCAGGGCTAAACCGGCGCGCGCGCCAATGGCATTTGCAGAGCCGTTGGCGGCACTGTTCGCCCTGCCCTGATTGCTGCCGGCAGCAGCACCGCCGCGGTTGCCGCCCCTGACCGCAGCGCCAACGCCCGGAATGCCCAAGCCAAACCTTGGGGCCGTTCCACCTGCTGTTTGTCCGCCGAATGACCCGGCGAGCAGGCCAATTTCAGGCAAGAATGATAGTAATAGTGCGATGACAGCAATGATACGGAAAACGCGCACAGGTCGTGCAGAAGCTCTGCTGACGATCGCAAAAACGACGGTTGCCCCCAACACACCCAGCGCAGTGAGCAGAGCGATATTACCTATCTCCAACTGCGGCAGTCTGAGAACGCCCCCACCCACAAAGGTGCCGGCTACGAGTCCAATCAGAACATTGACGATCACCGCCGCCAGCAGGGCGATTCCGCCCACCCAGGCGATCCGGCCGAGTGGGATCGGCTTGGGTTTCTTCTTGTCGTGCACAGGTTCGTCGGGCAATGTCTCTTCGGCGGGCTCAACCGGTAGTGTCGTTTGCGCTGAGTCCACCGGGTTGTGGTCCCCGCTCGCAGATGCCCCATCCGTGTGCTGCGAGGCTGCCAATGCTGTGCCACTACCAGCGGACGCCATCACGGACTCACTTGCTGGCACGGGCGTAGCATGAGTGGCGCCCCTCCCCTTAGGGCGTACGATATCACTCTCGATGCGGCCATCGCGAATGGAGACGACACGATTGGCCCGCTGGGCGACGTTTGGGTCGTGGGTCACCACGATCACGGTGATGCCGCGCGTATGCTGCAATTGCTCGAACAGGTCAAGGATTTCGCGGCCCGTCTTCTGGTCCAACGCGCCGGTTGGCTCGTCGGCCAGCAGAATGGAGGGCTGGTTGACCAATGCACGTGCAATGGCCACACGCTGTTGTTGACCGCCCGATAACTCTGTCGGCTTATGGTTCAGCCGATTGGCCAGGCCGACGGATGTCATCGCATCGACAGCGAGTTTATGGCGCTCCTGCCTGTTCAGCCCGCCATAGCGCGCCGGGAGTTCCACGTTGCGCAGTGCGCTGGCTTTGCCCAGCAGGTTGAAGTTCTGAAATACCAGGCCGATGTTCTTGTTGCGCACGGTGGCCAACTGGGACTCGCGAAACTTGCTTACCAGTTGCCCATTTAAAAGGTATTCGCCGGATGTTGGGATATCCAGGCATCCCAACAGGTTCATCAAGGTGCTCTTGCCGCTGCCCGAAGGGCCGATGATGGCGATATACTCGCCATCATCAATTTTTAAATTGATATCCTGCAGCGCATGCACCGTCTCTTCGCCCATCTTGTAGGCTTTGGAGATATTCTTAAGCTCGATCATATTAGTTGCCCCCGCCGGAACCCCCACCGCCGTCCGGTCTTTGCCCAAACATCCCGCCCGGCCCGGCAGTGCCACTGGCAGAGCCGGATGTTGACGGTATGACCAGCGTGTCCCCCGCGTTAACCCCCTCCAGGATCTGTGCATTGTTTGAGTCACGCAGGCCGATCTTCACCGGCACACGCTGCACGTTTCCGCCTTTGACAACATCAACGCTATAGGTTTTGGTTTGGGAATCGACAATCAACGCCGAGAGCGGCACCAGTACGGCATTATCAATCTTGGCCGTCACGATTTCACTCGTGCCGCTCATTCCCAACAGGATGGCGGGATCGGCGTTGTCTTCAGTTGCAGGGGCCTTGCCCAGCGCCAGTTTGACCTTGTAGGTGATAATGTTGCCGGTCGAGGTGCCTGCGCTGGCCACCCACTCCACTTGTGCGGGGATGCGTATGTTGGGATACGTCTGCAGCATCACACTCGCCGTCTCCCCCACCTTCACGTTGCCCAGGTCTGCCTCGTCCACGTCGACTTCGAACTGCGGCACGGTGAAGTCCGCAAGTTCCACGGCGGCAGAACCCGAGCCGGCCATATCGCCGACGTCGATATTGACCGCCGTGATCAGGCCGTCGAACGGTGCCGTGATTGTCGCATCTCTCACGGCTTTCTCGGCCGACTGCCAGCCCGCATACGCCGAATCCAGCTTGGCCTTGGCCTGGGCCAATGCTGCCGCCGACGGCGTCAATGCTTCCAGTTTGGACTGCGCCGACGCAAGTGTCGATGCAGCATTAGCGATCTTCTCCTGGGTTGGCGCGAGTGCGGCAAGTTGTGCCTGCGCAGAGGCGACTTGTGCCTTGGCGCTCTCGTAATCCTTCTGGCCGGGTTTCTGGAACGCTTTGTCGTAAGCGGCTTTCGCGGCGTTGTAATCATTGGTGGCCTGTTCGAGTTCCAATCCCGCGGTTGTGCCGCCGATGCCGGCCGGATTGCGCCTGTACGCCGTGTCATAGGCGGCCTGCTTTTGCTTGAGGGTTGCCTCTGCGTTGAGCAGCTTGGCCTGAAGGTCGGAGACATCGTATTCGCTCGGCGGCTCATCGAGCGCCTGATAGGCTGCCTGCGCGCTGGCCAGTGACGCCTGGGCGGATTGCCATTCGGCGCCTGTGCCGCCCTTTAACGCCTGGCTGTAGGCCTCCTGCGCGCTGATCACGGCGGCCTGCGCCGACTGCAGATCCGCTTCGCTGGGGCCTTTTATCGTCTCGCTATAGGCTGCCTGCGCGTCAACATAGTTGGCGTACTGCTGTTGCAGACTCAGTTTCAGGTCGGTATCGTCGATGGACGCCAGCGGCTGACCAGTCTTCACCTGATCGCCCGCTGTCACCATGACCGACGTGACGACTCCGGAATGCAGGAACACGATGGATGCATTGGCTCGCGCCACCACCTTCCCGGTGGCAATCACGTGGCTTTCGATTGATCCCTGCTCTGCAGTGACGTTCTGGGCCGTTGCGGCGTTACCCGCGGTGTTGCCTCCGACAGTGCCCGGTGATTGGGAACATGCCGCTAAAAACGCTGCGACCAGCAGCGTACCGATGCCCAAGATAGGTAGTTTCCTTCGGTTCATATTGACCTCGCAGTAAGTGTGCCCAGAGGGTAAACGCCCGAAGGAAAGGCTACCAGTAGCCACGGTCACGCCTCTACGTGACCGCGGTCACGTCCAGTAACGACGGTTGTTGCGTTTATGTTTGTGTGAGCAGGCTGGCCAATGCAAAGATGCCAAAACCCATCACTAACAACCCTGAAAGCCTATTGAGCCAGCGCAAGGCTCTTGTGTCGAGTCTGTTGCGAAACAAACCTGCCAGGCTGCTCAGGATCAACCACCATAGTGCCGAACCTGTGAACACACCAAGGACCACCAGCGTTGCGCCAAGATAATCGCCATCCACGATGCCAAAGCCCAATCCGGCAAAGATGGCCGCGAATGACAGGATTGTCATTGGGTTCGTCAGTGTCAGGAGTAACGTGGATCCATAGGCACGGGTTAGATCCTGGCCTCGCTCAGTCGTAGCGGCCGGGCGAGCGGCGGGTTGCTGTCTATATGTCTTGAGCCCCAAATAGCACAGATAGGTACCGCCAATCAATCGTAGTGCCACTTGTGCGTCGATCACCCGGCTTGAGACGAAGGTTAATCCGAATGCAGCTACAAGACCATAGATTGCGTCGGCACTGGCCGCCCCCATTCCCGACGCCAAACCCTGTGCCCGGCCGTGTGCCAGCGTACGTTGAATGCACAGTAGTCCGATTGGCCCTACCGGCGCGGCAATGGAGAACCCAATGATGATCCCGCGTAGCAGAATACTGATATCCATACGGACCATGTTAGACAAATGGTTATACAATAACCATATACGATTCGCGGGATTGGGCAAGCAGAAGTCGGATTTGTAAGGTAAAAATCCATTATGGCCACGAATCTTGAGAAACTGCTTGACCGGACAGGCTGGCGTATCCTGCACGCGCTGCAGACCAACGCGCGCATCTCGTTCAGCGAACTGGGCCGGCGCGTCAGCCTGACCTCGTCTGGGGTGACTGAGCGGGTTCAAAAGATGGAGGATGCCGGTGTGATCACCGGTTATCACGCCTGGGTGAACGCAAGCAAGCTAGGTCTGCCCATCACCGCATTCATCCGCGTCACCACACCAGCGGAACGCTATCCATCCTTTGTCGCGCTGGTCGATGGTTTAGCCGAGGTATTAGAGTGCCATCACGTGACTGGCAGTGAATCTTTCATCCTCAAAGTTGCTGTGTCGTCTGTGGCCCACCTTGAAACGCTGATTGCCCAACTCAGCCCTTATGGTCAAACTGCCACTTCCATCGTGCTGTCTTCGCCGATTGGTCATCGTATTCTCAATGAGCGTTAATACACCAGACCTATACTGAATGGATACAGCGAAGCACATCATAACGCCAGCCTGATGTCATCAACGCTGATTCTAAATTCGGTAAGCACCGAAATAAGGAGGGTCGCCTCAGCGAAGGCGTTTAAGACCGTATATTGACTGACTGTCTCAGCAGAGCAACATCGCAGACCAAATGTTAGTAGCATCACACAAACTCGAACTCCATCTCGTTCGGGCATGGTTCTCCCCAGCGATCAAAGTTGGGTTGCAGAGTTGGGAAGGAGTGTAATCGTGAACACATTGTCCATAGATGAGTTGAAGAGCTTGGTCGAAGCACGCCCTGGACCGTTTGTATCCATCTCACTACCCACACATCGCGCTAACGCAGACACCCGCCAGAATCCTATTCGGTTTAAGAAACTGCTACGTGACGCTGAGGAGCGTCTCGCCCTTGGTGGTATGCGCGCCCTCGACATGCAGCAGATGTTGGAGCCAGCCCGCAGGCTGCTGGAAGACACGCTGTTTTGGCAGCGCCAGGGGGATGGGCTGGCTGTCTTTCTCACGCCTAAACTGTTCCGCTATTATCGCCTCCCGCTCAAACCAGAGGAATTGGTTGTCGTCGGCGACCGTTTCCATGTCAAGCCTGTGCTGCGGCTGTTGACTGACGACTCCCGTTTCTATATCCTGGCGCTGAGTCAGAATCAGGTCAGGCTACTCGATGCCACACAACACGGCGCACGTGAGGTGGAACTAAAGGGCATTCCCAGTAGCCTTGCGGAGGCATTGAAATACGACCAGCCAGAAAAGCAGGTGCAGTTTCGCACGGCACCTGGCAGCAGCGGCAGATCAGGCCGTGGCGGCACGATCTTCCATGGACAAGGCGCCGGCGTGGAGATCGCCAAGGATCGCATCCTGCGCTACTTCCACCAGGTAGATGACGGTCTGCACAAGCAACTCAGGGATCAGCGCGTGCCACTGATCTTTGCTGGAGTGGACTATCTCTTCCCCATCTACAAGGAGGTTAATACTTACTCGTCGCTTATGGATGAGACGATTATTGGAAATCCCGAGGAACTCGGTCCCGAAGAGCTGCATCGGAGAGCATGGGCCACCATGCAACCCTTCTTTCGCAAGAAAGAGCAGGAGGCCGCGGCATATTATCGCCAGGTTGCTGCAACGGCGCGCGCCTCGCACAAAATCGGCCAGATCGTGCCGGCTGCCTATCACGGCCGGGTGGAGCTATTGTTCGTGCCGGTAGGCGTGCAGCATTGGGGTACTTTTGCCTCGGAGGTGAATGCCGTTCACGAATATGAAGCGCCACAGCCCGGCAGCGAAGACATGCTTGATTTCGCTGCCGCTCACACGTTGCTACATGGTGGCACCGTGTACGCGGTCGATCCACAGTACATGCCAAACGGCTCATCTGTAGCTGCCGTGTTTCGATACTAGACTCGTTCTCATCCCGTCTTTTGGCCCAGTTCCTGCGCCATGCAGGAGCTGGGCTTCTAAGTTGCCGCGACGCTGATGAGGATGATGCCGATTGTGATCACCCCCGCCGCAAGGATACGCAAGCGGGGCGCAGGCTGGCGCAGCATCACAATGGCCGCAACCACCCCGATGACGATGCTCAACTGGCGTAATGCGTTGACGTAACTCGCGTAAGGACTCAGTTGGTAGGCCCACAACACCAGCGAATAGGCGCCGAAGACGAACAATGCTGCGGTGATCGCCCATGCCCAACTCTCTCGGCTGCCTGCAGGGTTTGCACGCTTCCCGATCCATTTGAGCGCCAACCATAAGAACGGCACGGTGGTCACTGCTTCCCAGATGGCGTAACGTGCGGCGGTGAGTGGCCCTGGCGCTAACGCCTCGGCTGCAATCTTGTCCACGGTCGTATAACCGACCGTGCCCAGCGCTGTGACGATTACCCATAGCATGGCGCGGTTGCGATAGCTGGCTAATGAGGCTGTGCGCAGCGAGGTGAGCGGTGCCAGGGCACAACCAGAGACCACCAACGCCATGCCCGCCCAACCCAATGGAGAGGGCACCCGCCCGCGCGCAAGGTCAACAACGACGAGCAATAACACAGGCAGCGCGCGAGCCAGTGGGTACACCACGGTGAACTCACCACTGCGATACCCCATCGTCAACCCCAGGTAGTAGAGTGCCTCGAATGCGCCGGTGAGGATGAGCAGTCCCCATACATGTGCCGGGAAAGGCGCATGTAATTCACCCAGTATGGCTGGCACCAGGCCGACCGCCCCTGTTGTGATCGAGATATGCAGGAACAGCGCTCCATCCGAGCGCCGCGAGTGTGCCAGCAGATTCCACCCAGCATGCAAAAAGGCCGATATGGCAATGAGTACGACGGGCAATAATGTCATGTTGGGACGACTTGCTACGAAGGATGCGAAATCGCATGTCGAGCAACGCGTATCGCTTTACATCCTGCGTGAACGAATATTCAGGCAAAGACCTCGTCCACACAGCGCCCTTCCCACGCCGGGTGTGGCTTGATGCCCAGCAGGCGCGCAATGGTGGGTGCTGTCTCAAGCAGGCTCACGCGTGCCCTAATCTCGTAGCCTTGCCGGATACCGGGACCTGCCACGACCCATGGCACCAGCATATCCTCCGGAATATCGGCGCCATGATTGCGTTCATGACCGCCATGGTCGCTGTTGACGATGACGGCATACGCAGATGGCAGTCCGGCGAGCAGTGTGCCGAGGGCGCCGTCCACACGCGCCAATTGTTCCAGGTAACTGGCCGACATCCAACCGTGATTGTGGCCGGCCACGTCCAACGTGCCGAGATACACGAACGCAAAATCGGGTTGGTCGTTGCGTATGAAACGCACCGCTTCGTCGACGATCACCTGATCGCCGTCCGGATCGGTGTAGCAATTGTCGCGGAAGTAAGAGAATGACAGGCTGCCCGGTTGGCTGAGGTCACGCAGTGGCTCCCAGTTGTGAAAGACGGCACTGCGCATCCCTGCGGCATGGGCCACGTCCACCAATCCAGGCAGTGGGCGTGCCATCGGCGTCCATGTGTTCGTGGTTACCCCATGACGTGTTGGCGGTACGCTGTGGAAGATGCTGGTATGGCAGGGCAGTGTAATGGAAGGCATCACGCTGGATGCTTGCAAGGTCCAGGCGCCACGTGCGCGCATCTGATCCAAATGGGGGCTGTGGGTGAGAGCGAGTGCGTCTGGGCGAAGCCCGTCGATCATGACAAGAGCAACTGGAGACATGGTGGACGGAGCATACTACAGGTTTGCATACCGGCCAATTCAGCTTCATGAGCGTTACCGAGTGTTTTCCCAGACACCTGCACATACGCGCACAGAAAAGCCCACCAGACTGGTCTGGTGGGCTTTTGATGGACGCTTGATGGACGCTTACTCAGACGGTCACTCAGCCATCAGCGTCTCTCTTGTACAAGAGCTGGTGTTGCGTCTCGCAACACAATCATGAAGAACAACTTGTACGGATAGAGATATTCCGACATGCCATAGAAGGTGGGACGCCACGGATGCGTGACTTCAAAAGGCTCTATCAATTCCAGGCTTGGCAAACCAAACATGGAGTGAGCACGATAAACAATCGTGACTTCCTGCCCAGCCAGGATATCCCCAGTCCATAGGATATGGGTCGGCGTCGGACCCATCGTCACGCTAACCGTGCCCGCAGTCCAGGTAAAGACATCCTGGAACTGGAAGAGAGCGTGTTGCGAGAGTGTGACCATCGCCGTCGTGCTGATTGCATCCGCGTCACCCGTGTTGCGAATGTGCCAGGTGTAAGTGAACTCCTGGTGCGCAAACACGTACTGGCTGGCCGTCGTGATCGTACTGGTGCGGAAGTCCGGTGCGCAGATATGTGCAGCCAGCACTGCTGTCGCGTCCGAGATGTTGCCGGTCACTGTGACCGTTTCCGCGCCGTAAGGGATTGGCTGCGACACTGTGACACTGTGGCTCACGACTGCCGATGTATTCGTGGGGATGGCGCCGACGGTGACACTGCCTGGCCCACTGCCGCTGCCGGTGACCGCTGTGTTCAACAGGCCGCCGGGAAAGACATCATTCCCTACGTTTGTGATCACCCAGGTCACAGAGAAGGATGTGCCCGGGTACACACATGGGGTAATGGCGGCGCTGCCCAACAGATCGAAACTGGCGGTTCCTACTGTGACGGTCACGGTGCAGTCGATGCATTGGGGATTGGGATCGACCTCATCCCCCTTAACGACGACTGTGTTGACAAGGTCGGCCGGCGCTATCGGCGTGACAATCACCGTGACAGTTGCCCCTCCCGTGGTGCTGATCGTGCCAAGATTGCAAACGACGGTGGCTGTCCCTGTGCATGTCCCTTGAGTTGTCGTAACCGAACTAAGCGTTACGCTGATTGCCAACGCGTCGGTCAAGACGACGTTGGTTGCCGCATCTGGCCCCCCGTTGGTCACGACAATGGTGTAGGTCAAAGGCAATCCGACAGCGCCAATGGTTGGGGTCACCGTCTTGATGACGAACAAGTCAGAGTTGCCAGTGCCAGGGCCGATGGTGGTACTGATGCCGCCGCCCAGGATGATGTTGCGGGTAACCCCTACTGTCTCTGTCGCAACTCCTAATACCTTCAAAGAACCCATGTTGCCGTTGAAAGAAACATGCCAGGGCCCGCCGGAAAGATCAGCGTTGGTCAAGTCCGGAAACTCCGCCATCCCTTGTGCTGTTAAGTAGATTGGGGTGTCCACGCCATGACCGTCCGCTGAAGTCACGATGATCCCGGGAATCAGTGTTTCCAACCACAGGAAGCCATCCGGGTGCAGAGCAGTCCGCTGTTCTCCCATCGCAAAGAGGCCACCCCCTTTGGTAGGATCACCCGCCCCCCCGACAAATTCAGCGATGTCGGCTGCGTGCGTGTTGATGGTGGCCATTTCATCGTTTGTAAGATCGCCGCAGTAGAGGGCATAAGTGGGGATATAGAGAATGCCTGTAGTCGTGGTGGAAATATTACTTAGCCACGCGTCAATCGCTGCTGGCCCATCGACATGGATGAGTGTCCAACCTTGCGCGGGCAGACTCGATAGGTTAAACGCCGACGTGATGGCTTGTCGGGCATCTTGATAGTTGTAAGTCGGATCTGTGAGGTCGGTGCAGACATCGACAGGGGTCGTTCCCAGATCCACCACAACTGTCGCGACATTTGTGGAGGTCAGTTGGGCAGCCAGGCTTTCCAGGGCACGCTGCATGTACTTCCAGCCTTCAAAGTTGGCTCCTCCTGTTTCGTGTCCATGGTCATTGGCATCCGTGCCATCGATGATGACTGGACCAGCGTGAGCAATGGCGATGCCCACAAGTGCGAAGAGTATCAAGCCGATAAACAGAGTTGTCAGACAAACGCCAATCTTTCTCACCGTCATTTTCATATCGCTCCCTCCTATTGCCGGTGGGTAACACCTGCAACACGATACTTTGTCTCCTATCAGACGACTGACGCAAAACGGCCTTTGTGGGATGGAATCGATGAGGTCTACCAGAGGAGATGCAACCTGCTGTACGATATCTCTGAGCAGCCCGTGCAACAGGAAAATTATAACATGTGTATTCGGCTATTTCTATAACATTGTTGCGGGTCGTGCGATATAAGCATAGCGTTCAAACAACAGCGCCTGCACCACACCCTTCCTACGGCAGGGCTGCCAGTCATTCTTAAGTTGGATGGTGAACTGGATGGGCAGACCACGCCGCGGCTGGCGCAGATTGCGCGGGCTTTTGAAGAGGCCGGGTTCGGTGTGTCGATCAGCCCGAACATGGATGCATGGCTGAAGACGCACATCGCGCTGGTCAGCCCCATTGCTAACGCGCTGTACCTGGCCGGCGGCGATAACTACCGCCTGGCACGTACCCGCGACGGGCTGGTGCTGCTGGTGCGCGCCGTGCGTGAAGGTTTGCGCGTGCTACGCGCACTGGACGTTCCCATCACGCCTGCGAAATTCCGCGTCCTGGCATGGATTCCCGAGCCGCTGCTGGTGCTATGGATGCAGCGCGGCATGGCAACCCCGCGTGCCGAGTTAGCCATGGCCCGCCACGCCAACGCGGCGCGCGACGAGATGAAACAACTGGCCGATGAGTTCCAGGTGTTGGCCCGTCGCAGCGGTTCGTCGGTGCCGGCCATCGATCGGCTCTATACGTTCATCGACTCACAGGCGCCCGTGCTGTCTGAGGGCAGCGCCCAACTGTCGCTTGACTGGCGTAGCGTGCTGGTGGGCGTAGGGGTACTCGCCGGCATCGCTGTGCTCGTCGCGGCATTATGGCCCCGGCGGAAATGAGTGCCTGAACCTCCCGCAGGTTCAGAGCTTTCCTGACATAGGGCTGTCATGAGCAGGCACTACCATGGGCACATGGTGAGCAAATCAGCCCCTCAGTACAGTATTCGTATCAACAAACAATGGCGTATCTGTTTTGAATGGCGAGAAGGATACGCTGAAAATGTGGGGATAGTAGATTATCACGGGTAGGAAGATGATGAACGAAGAAAGATTAGCCCCAATCCATCCGGGCGAAATATTATTAGAGGAATTTCTAAAACCCTTAGGGATAAGTCAATATCGGCTGGCGAAAGATATCAATGTACCAGCCCGGCGGATCAACGAAATTGTCTTGGGGAAACGGGCGATAAGCCCGGATACCGCCTTAAGGTTATCGCGATATTTTGGTTTATCAGAACGGTTCTGGATAAATCTACAAACGCGATATGATTTGGAGAAGGAAAAAGATAAGTTACAAGATCGCCTGGAAAAAGAAGTGATAGTTTATGCGGCAGCTTAATAGTCAGAGGCCGTGTTGCTAACGTGAAAGCGGCCCAACAACCGCATTAAGCCGACTTGCTACTGTTCCGTTTTTCAACGTCGGCTTGCTGGCAGAGGCACTGGTAAGGGTATCTAATGGATGGGATCGAAGCCCATCCGTGAATTACGGCACGGCCTGTCACATCGTTACGGCTAAAGCTGTCGCTTGGGCCAATCAGCCCCGTTTCACCAATGCCAACTCGATCTGTATGGTTGCTATGCCGTTCTGCGTTTCCTGGCGGATGCCGGTCAGGACGCCATCGCCACCGTAGGTGAGTACCACGCGATGGCTTTCGCCGGTTTCCGTCAGGCTGACGGTGTTTCGCCCGCGTGAGACTGAGATCTCCGTCCCGGTGACGGCATCGCGGTCCAGTACCTGGCCATTTTTCAATTTCTTGATGGCCTCCGCCGGCAGCCACAACCCGTCGAACAGTTGCGCCACACCGGAGGCGCGCACACTCTTGTTGGGTACTTGCTGCTGCAAAGCGGCATCCACCTGGAATTCCGTCCAGCGCCCCTCGCTGCGTATCACCCGCGCGGTCAACGTATAAGGGAGGGATGTCGCGTTCGTGCCCGGCAACAGCAGCGTGTACGTGCCTTTGTACTCCATACGGCTGCCTTCAGACGCCCACTCTGGCGCGGCCGTCGCACGCCACGGCACTTTTAATTGGCGTTGTTTGACGAATGTGATCTGGGTCAACTGCTTGTGGGTGTCATCATCATCGCCGATGGCGTGGCGATAAAACAACAGCAAGCCGGTAGACTGGTCGAACGCCCACACGTATTCCGCGCCCTCGGTGTTGTAGACGAAGCGCACGCTCTGATAGGTCTTGCCCCCGGCTTTTTGGGGCATACGCACCACGGCGAGGTTGTCGTTGGC
>JAMDDR010000214.1 GCA_023488685.1 Chloroflexota bacterium
ACCGATCCACTGGTCGTGGACCCGCCGAGGTCTACACAAATGGGTGGAGTGGAAGACTTCAGGACTATGTTAAATTACTTCTCAAACGTTCCACTAGAGACGCAGTTGCGCAAAGAAGTGGAGGAATTGCTGGTGCTGAGTGAACAAGCAGACCATGGTCAGTTGCCGCCTGACTTGAATGTGGCGACCGAGATCACGTTTCGGCAGGAACGATTGGCCAACCTGGCAGAAGCCAAGCAGGTCATGGAAGCACGGGCGGCTGAACGGGATAAAACCGAGCAGGCCGAGTATGAAGCCAAGCAGCGGGAGCGCGATGAGAAAGCCAAGGAGAGTGGGAAGAAACCGTGTGGGCGCGAACCCACCCCGCCGACGCCAGGACCGCGCGACAGTGACCACGCGAAGCGCGACTTCACCGATCCAGAGTCGCGCATCATGAAGAACAGCGATGATGCGGGTTTTGACCAACACTACAACGCTCAGGTGGCGGTCGATCAAGGCAGCCTGTTGATTGTCGCTCACACGCTGTCCAATCACCCCAACGACCAAGCCGAAGCCATACCAACGTTGGAGGCTATCCCGCCTGTAGTGGGCAAGCCTAGCGCTGGAGCACTGGACGCTGGCTACTTCAATCCCATCACGCTTGCATGGATGCACGACCACCACATCGATCCATTCATTGCCACCGGACGCGAAGCCCGTCATCACAACTGGAAAGCCTACTTCGCCCAACAGCCTGCGCCTCCGCCCTACGATGCCTCTCTGCGAGTGAAGATGGCTTACCGGCTTCAGACTGACATCGGTCGCGCTATCTATCGCTTGCGCAAATGCACGGTCGAACCGGTCATTGGGGTCATCAAGGCAGTGCTGGGCTTCCGCCAATTCTCGTTGCGCGGCATCGGGGCGGCTGCTGGCGAATGGGCCTTGGTTTGCATCGCATTCAACTTCAAGCGCCTGCACACCTTACTGGCCAACTAACGATCAAAACATGGAACTCTTGCGCCTGATGACTGCCAGAAACTACTGACGGTACTAAAAATGGCGAGTTATGTCGCAGTTTAGGCGAGATAATACCTTCTCTCCGACAGGCTGCTAGCAGCGTGATGCAGTCCACCACCACCGTGTTAGCCAGTGGCGCCGTCTGCAGCGCTGTAGCGAGTTGAAGCGGCGCTTCCAGCGTGCGCCACGCCGATGGGCGGCTTAGCTGGTGAGCGGTGATGCGCTCGCGCATTTCGTCGTCAAAAGCCTGCGCAGTCGCCACAAAGAGGACGTCATCGCCCCCGCGCTCGTGCGCCATGTGCTCCGCAAGTGTGCTCTTGCCACTGCGTGTGCCACCCAGGATGAGGATCAGTTCAGCCACGCCCGACCCTCTTCACAGACTCCAGTAAGGCGGCGCGGCTGTCGAAGAAGTCGCTGGCCGAAAACACTTCCAGCGTCAGTACGCCGTAGTAGTTCCTGAGCCGATCGATCACCGGGTCAAGCTGTTGCGCTGACATGAGAGACAGGCTCTTATGGTCGCGCTCGCCCAAGCCGTGTAAATGAATCACCCGTGTGCGCGGCAGCCAGCTGTCCAGGACGGTGAGCGGATCACGCCCCATCTTCCACAGATGACCGATGTCGGTAGTACGGCTGATGGGCAGCGCCTTCAGGATCGGTTCAAGCAGCGCCGGGTCCCATGCCTCCACGTTTTCCACTGCCAGCAACTCCGGCTGCGGCACCCATGCGATAACCCGCTCCAGTGCACTTAAGGAGCGCTCCACCCAGCCAGGCATCGCGATGTCCGAACCGTCCAGGTGGAACACGTATGCAAATGGCGCCAGGGGCAGCGTCGTCTTGATCACACGCTCCGCTTTCAGCAGCGAGGCGTGTTGGGTTGTTCCATTCGCGCCGAGCCGGAGGTCAAGCGGCAGGTGTACGGTGTATGTCAGCTGGTGTGCATTGGCCAGGTCAATCAATGCATTCACTGCCTTGTCGTCGGGCAAGTTGTTAGGCCCATCGTCCACCTCAAACAGCACCAGTTCGATATCATCCACATCACCAGCCTGCGCCAGTCTCTGGACGTTTGGCAATATGTCGTCGGGATACACATACGACGTACTGCCGAGGCGGAATGCTGTATCAAAACGCATCATACGAGAAAGATCAGGCATACCAACTCCACGAGTTCACAAACTGCGCCGTAGGTGTCTCCCGTCAGACCGCCACCCAACCGTTTAGACGCCCAGCGCCCGAAGAGAAGCATCACGACAAACGAGGCTGCCAAAGCGACCACTCCTTATAGTGGACCCCAAAAACTGGACAGCAAATGTAGCGAAAATAAGGGGGAATCAGGAGCGATGAATGAGAAAGCGATTTACCCCGAGCTACAAGGCGCAGGTCGTGCGCGAGTTACTGCGAGAAGAAAAGACACTGGCGCAGCTATCGGCTGAATATGGTGTGGCAGCGACGCAATTGAGTGCGTGGAAGGCGACAGCGCTTAAAGGGCTGCCCGGCTTGTTTGAAAATGAACACAAAGCCGTGGAGGCGGTGAAAGCAGAGTACGAGCGGAGGCTACAGGAGTTGTATGGCGAGATTGGACGATTGACGACCCAGTTAGCCTGGCTCAAAAAAAATCTGGAGTCGACCCGGAGCCGCATTGAGCGTGTGCAGATGCTGGAATGGGAGAGCGACGAACTGGTGCTGCAGACGCAGGCGGAGTTGCTGGGGTTGAATCGCAGTGGATTGTATTACGCCCCTGTGCCAGTCAACCCCGTTGACCTGGCGATCAAGCATCGCATCGATGAGCTGTATACGCAGCATCCATTCTTTGGGTCACGCAAAATAGCCGAAGAGTTGGGCATCAATCGCAAAGCGGCGCAACGACACATGCGCGAGATGGGTTTGGTGGCGGTGTACCCCAAGCCAAATCTCAGCCGCCGGGCTGCAAAAGCCGGTGTTTTCCCATACTTGCTGCGTGGACTGGCGATCACGCTGCCGAATCAAGTCTTTGCGATTGAAATAGGCGATACGCAAATGACAAAAACGCACAGCTTCGCTGGCAGGGGTGGTGGGGATCACATAATGGATTTCGACTTCCTCGTCGTTGACAATCACACGATCGATGAGTAGTTCCACCAGGCGTCGTCGTTGTTCAAAGGTAGCGTTATCCAGTCCTACTTGGCTCCGCTGGCAGAAGTCTTCCAGGCTGGCACAGGGTGCTGCCAAAGCGATGTGGTTGGCCGCTTCACGGTCGAGTTGAGTTTCCTGCTTGGCGATCGACTGATCCTTGTCTTCCAGTTCGTGACGCCGACGCTCATACTCGGCCAAAGGGATTACCTCATGCAGATAGGCGTCTGTCAGACGGCTGATTTGTTGGCCAATAGCTGTGCGCGCTTTACGCAGGTTCTCGCGCCGGGCTTGTAACTCCTGAGGCAGCCAATGTCCGCCGTGAGCCCGCTGCAGGGCAGGCTCAAGTGATTCGGGATGCAGCAGCACGTCTCGCAAGTCCTGCCATACGAGCTCATCGAGTTGCTGGGCCGGAATATGCCGTGACGGGCAGTGTTCTGCGCCAGTGCCCTTGTCCTTGCTGGAGCAGACGTAATAGCCGTAGCGGCCATTTTTGCGCGCAATACTGGCGTAACCGCACTGGCCACAACTGACAAGGGCCCGCAGCAAGTACTGGTGCGTCTTGTTGTTACGGCGGGCAAACGTTTGATTCTGGGCGAGCTTGCTCTGCACCAAATCGAATTGCTCCTGACTCACAATGGCCGGAATGGTTGCGACCAATGTCCAGCTCTCCGGCGGTGTGACGTCACTGCTGACGTGGCGCCGTCCCATCGGGCGGGTGGCGGAGCGTCGGATGCGCGGTGGTCGATAGCGCCAGCGGCCTGCATACACCTTACCGACATAGATCGGATTCGTCAAGAGGCCGCGCAGTGTGCCCAGCGTCCATTTGGGCCGGCCCAGGGGCGATGGAATCCCCAACTCGTACAAGTGGTTGATCACACTCAACAAACTGGCGCCATCGCGCGCATAGGCGGCGAAGATCTCGGCGACGATGGCCGCCTCGGCGGGCTCGACTCGTATGCCAGAGGCATCCCGTGGACGGTCGGGGTGCAATTGGAAGCCATAGGGCCGCTTCGTCCAAGGCAGCATCACACCAGCGCGAATCTTCGCTTGCCGGCCACGCCGCATGCGTTCCGTGATGAGCGTGCGTTCGTATTCGGCCACCGCGCCCCGGATTTGCAGGAGCAGTTGATCATGTGGGTCCTCGGACATCGGGCGCTCCGTGAACTCTACCTTACAACCCCCGCGCGCCAGTTCATCGATGAGGACCATTTGGTGCACATAGTTGCGCGCGAGGCGGTCGGGTGCGGTCACAATCACCAAGTCGAACTCACGGGCCCGCACGTGATCGCGCAGGGAGTCCAGCCCAGGCCGATCCAACACGGCACCACTGAAGCCGTCATCCCGAAAGATGCCCTCCTCACTCAACAGCCAACCCTGGCTGCGAATGTACTCGCGCACGCGCTCCAACTGCTGCTCAATCGTTTGGGCTTGGACTTGGTTGGTCGTCGAGACTCGGACGTAGGCTGCTATTCGCATCAAATGCCTCCTTCGCTTGCGGCAGGTCGGATGGATTGGTGGTCTGGATGGCGGTCGCCCATGCCAGGAGATACTGGTAGGCCCGGTCCCACCGTTGTTCGCCGTCGGGGTATGCCTGCGTTAGGCGCTGCACGTGCCACTTCCTCTTCATCGGCTCCTCCAACACCTACTGTGGAGGAGCACAGGTTAAGTGGCCAGCTGGGTTTCCTGAGTTTGAGACGACAACAGCGAGTTATGCAAAACTTGTCGTTTGTATATAGTCCATTGACATCACGTACATTCGCATGCTGCGGGGCTGGATGTATCTCGTCGCCGTCATGGACTGGTATTCGCGTTACGTCGTGAGTTGGGAAATGGATGAGACGCTCGAAATGCCATTTGTGTTGAGTGCTGTAGATCAAGCCCTATCTGTCGCTACTCCAACAATTTGGAATAGCGACCAGGGCAGTGTGCGCCATGTCGGCGCTGAGTGAAGATTCTCTTCAAAGGAGGGAAAGGTCCGGAAGAAACAACCTTTAGGTCAACGGCTGACCCGAGGGCGAAAGCCTGACGGAACAATAGCATGCCGTCAAAGCGGAAGAAGCTCCCAAGGCGTTTAAGGCTTCGTTCCGCAAGACCTGCGCAACAGGGTGAAAGCCGAACTGCTTGAAGCTGAGATGCCAGCGGTGCAATGGTCTGCCCCTCGATTACAACGCCTCAAACGCGAGGTTGCTGAGATATAACGACTTGGGTACCGTCGTTGGAAACTTCCGTTCAGCAAGCGATGAGGAATGACCTCATTCAAGGGATCGCATCAGCCACCCGACCTGCGCTATGACGTCCACTCAGTGTAAACATGGGATCGCCTAAAGGGCGCGAGCCCCAAGCATGGTTTGCGCCATGCGCGGCGACGGAGCTTCCGTAGTAGTTGGCGGACGGGAAAGCCGTCCACAGGTCAGTGCAAGTTGGAGAGCCAACATGGACTGGCAAGGCGAAGGGAAGCAGATGCTTTCAATCCACAGAAGCGGGAGGTGCGCGAGATGCGCAATGCCGAAACGATTCTTGGGATTATTCACGACCGAGGCACACGAGGATTGCCCCTGGAACAAGTCTACCGACAGTTATTCAACCCCAACCTGTATGTCCAAGCCTATGGCAAGATCGCACAAAATCAAGGGGCCATGACGCCGGGAACCACCGGCGAGACGGCGGATGCGATGGCAATGAAACGAATCAACAGCATCATCGAGGACCTACGCCGCGAGCGCTTCCGCTGGACACCCGTGCGTCGGGTGTATATCCCAAAGGCCAATGGGAAGACCAGGCCGCTGGGGGTCACGGGATGGCGCGACAAACTGCTGCAAGAAGTGCTACGCGCCATTCTCGAAAGCTATTACGAGCCACAGTTCAGTCCACACTCGTATGGCTTTCGACCGGGACGCGGGTGTCACACGGCGTTGGAGGACATCAAAGCGACAGGGCGAGGCCTGACATGGTTTGTGGAGGGAGACATCGCGCAATGCTATGACCGGCTGGATCATCATATCTTGTTGGACATCCTGTCCGAAAAGATTCATGATGGACGGTTCATCCGCCTGATTGCGAACCTGCTCAACGCCGGGTATCTCGAAGAATGGAGATACCATCGCACGTTGAGCGGAACGCCGCAGGGCGGGATCGTCAGCCCAGTGTTGGCGAATATCTACCTCGACCGGCTGGATCACTATGTGGAACAGACTTTGTTGCCGGACTACAACCGTGGGACAACGCGGCGACTGAACCCCGAATATCAAGAGTTGAACGGACAGGCGGGGTATCTCCGCAAACAAGAACGCTTCAAGGAAGCGGACGAACGACGGCGAGCCTATCAACGCATTCCATCCATCGACCCTCACGACCCGGAGTACCGCCGCCTGCGGTACTGGCGCTATGCGGATGATTTCATTCTGGGATTCGCTGGCCCACATGTAGAAGCCGAAGAAATCAAGCGCAAACTAACGGCCTTTTTACACGACACGCTCAAGCTGGAACTATCGGAATCCAAGACGCTCATTACCCATGCCCGAACGCAAAGCGCGCGATTCCTAGGGTACGACATTACGCTCATGCAATGCGACACGAGATTAGACAAGAGACGTTATCGAACCATCAACGCACAGATTGGGTTGCGTATACCCGCAGAGGTAGTCCAGAAGAAATGTCAGGCCTACATGCACGATGGGAAGCCCAGACACCGACCGGAATGGCTCAACGAATCACCGTTTACCCTCATAGCAAGGTACCAAGCTGAATATCGAGGCCTCGTGGAATACTATCGGTTAGCCCACAATCTTGCAACGCTGAGCAAGCTCAAGTGGATCATGGAGACATCATTGCTCAAAACACTGGCGGCCAAGTTGCACCTCACCGTCAACCAGGCGGCTAAGAAATACGGCACGACGCTCCACACACCGGAAGGGCCGCGCAAGGTGTTGCAAGTGGTGGTCGAACGGAAGGATGGGAGGAAACCGTTGGTCGCCCAGTGGGGTGGCATCTCGCTCAAACGAGCCAAGCACGCCATTCTCAACGATGCGCCCAAACCGATTTGGAACGTCGCCACGGAACTGGTGCAACGGCTGACAGCAGACACCTGTGAACTGTGTGGCTCACACGAGAATATCGAAGTCCATCACATCCGTGCGCTGAAGTCGCTGCGACCGTTCAATCAACAGGGGGACAACAAGCCGGAATGGGTGAAGGTCATGGCAGCACGCCAACGCAAAACTTTGGTGGTTTGTCGCAAGTGCCATATGGACATTCATGCAGGGCGCAATCCTCGACCAATCGGTAGTGGAAGTAAAGCATCGGAGAGCCGTGTGCAGTGACGAATTGCAGGCACGGTTCGGCGGGGGGCTGACGCAAAAGGCTCGCATGAGCGGGACCTCGGCGGCAGCCCACCCGACCACTTCACCAGCCCACCTTACCTGGCACGCTTACAAGGGGCGCATGTGGCGATCAGTATGGATGGTCGTGGACGAGCGACGGACAATATCTTTATCGAACGCCTGTGGCGCTCTGTGAAAACAGTCCCTAAACACTCCCCCCATCCGTTCAGCCAGTTCCGAAGAGGCAGAAACGGTCACTGTCACCGATCCCCGGCATCCCCTGTTTGGGCAGACCTTTCGGCTCATCACCACCACGCCTTGGCGACGATCTGAAGTCTGTTGTGTCGTGTGGCTACAGCAGGAGGGCATCGAACGCCTCATCCCTCTGACCGTGACCGATCGCTCACCGCAGCCCTCCACCATCTTTCCAACCGCCCTGGATGTGGCAGCGATCCAGCGACTGGTCGATGTCTTCAGCACGCTGGCCGACAGGTCTAATCTGTCGGCGGAGGTGGCTGGAGATGACCGTCGACAATCAACCGCGAGTTCAGCGGATCAACGCACACCGTCAGACACCCATCGAAACCGCTTGGGATACGCTGAACAGTGTGCAACAAGAACGGGTGCTACGCGCCGTGGTCCTGGTGTGTTGTCAAATCGCCAGCGCACTACGCGCCAAGCCAGACGACCGCCCAGCAAGGCGCCGCACCAAGCACCGCGGGGGTGAGCAATGAGCGATCCTGAGGTGAGCCAGGGCTCATCCAAAATCACCCCAGCGCATACCCGACGGCTCGCCTGCGTTTATGTTCGGCAATCCACCCTGCAACAAGTGGCACATCATCGAGAGAGTCAGGCCAATCAATACCGTCTGGTGGATCGTGCCCACGCGTTGGGCTGGAGCCAGGCATGTATCCGTGTCATTGACAGCGATCAGGGGAAGTCGGGTCAAGCCAGCAGCAACCGCGAAGGGTTCAACGAGTTGCTGGCCGAGGTGTCGTTAGGTCACGTGGGCATTATCTTTGGCTACGAAGTGTCACGCCTGGCACGCAACAACAGCGACTGGTATCGCTTGTTGGATCTGGCTGCTGTGTTCGGCACGCTCATCGCCGACAGTGATGGCGTCTACGACCCGCAGCTCTACAACGACCGCCTGTTACTCGGTCTCAAGGGCACGATGAGCGAGGCGGAGTTGCATATTCTGCGCTTACGACTGAGTGCAGGGCGCTTAAGCAAGGTCAAGAGTGGCCAATATCGCCAGTGTCTGCCCACTGGCTATGTGTGGGTGGACGAGGAGACGGTCGTTCAAGACCCGGATGAACAGGTGCGCCACGTCCTGGCGTTAATCTTTGCCAAGTTCGAAGAGCTGGGCAGTTGCCATGGCGTCTTCCGCTACCTGCGCGGCGAACAGATCTTGCTGCCGCGACGCCCGGCTGGCATCGACAAAGCTCCCATTAGCTGGAAGATGGCCTCGATCACCGCCGTGACGGACATTCTAACCAACCCGGCCTACGCGGGGGCGTTTGTCTACGGACGTCAGCGGGTCGATCCCACCCGCAAGAAACCGGAGCAGTCGGCGATGCCTCGTACGGAGAGACCTATGGACGAATGGTTGTACGTGCGACAGGATGCCTATCCAGCCTACATCTCCTGGGAACAATACCTGGCCAATCAAGAGCGGATCCATACGAACGGGACCCGCTTTATGGCACTCCGCCAACAAGCCGCCGGGGCCGTACGGGAAGGCAATGGTCTGTTACAGGGGTTGGCCGTGTGCGGTCACTGTGGCCGGCGGATGTACACCAACTACAAGCCGCGCCCGACCTATGCGTGTGCCCAGCAACGTCACGAGCAGCATAGCATGTGCTGCATTGTGAATGGCGTCGCCGCGGATCAAGCCGTGATCCAGGCCTTTTTCCAGGCGATTCGGCCGGCCGAGCTAGATGCGTTGGAGCAAGTCCTGGCGGCGCAACAGGCTGACCATGAGCGTCTGGCTCAGCATTGGCAGGACGAACTGCGGCGCGCCCACTACGAAGCGCACCTAGCTGAGCGCCAATACAACGCGGTTGATCCAGACAACCGCTTGGTGGCCAGCACGTTGGAGCGGCGATGGGAAGAAAAACTGGAACAGCTGCGTGACACCGAAGAAGCCCAGCAACGCTTTGTACGTGGCAGCGCGCAGCCAGCCCTCTCGCCTGAACTATGCGAACAGTTTCGACACATCTCAGCGGAATTACCGCACCTGTGGCAAAGCGGTCAGGTGACTCATCCGCAGCAGAAGGCCTTGCTGCGAGCCCTGATCGGGAGCGTGATCCTGAAACGGGTCGCCCCGGACCAGGCAGAGATCAAGATCGTGTGGGTATCCGGCCACTATTCAGTGGTGTATGCGCAACTGCCAGTGGCGCGTGAGGCCAATCTCACCAGCGCAGCGGCCCTGGCTGAGCGCATCCATGTGCTGTTCGAGCAGGGCATGACGGATGAACAGATGGCACCAGTTCTCACCCAGGAAGGCTTTCATTCGGCACGCAAGCCTTACGTGTCGGCTTCCAAGGTGTACAAGGTCCGTCTCCAGCATCGTTGGCTTGACGTGGTGGAAGTCCACCGCCAGTCCTCCCGGGTGGACGGGTGTTGGACCACACACGGGTTGGCCGCCCAGCTCGGGGTCGAGGTACGCGCCGTGCTGAAGCGAATCTATCGCAAGGTCATTCCGCCCGAGCACGTACACCGACACGAGGTCTCCGGTGTTTATCTGATTGACGACTATCCTGAACTGCTGGACTCGCTTCGGCAAACCCTGCACAAGTGAAACGTGTATTCGTACAGAGGTATTTCGATGGCACTGTTAAATATGAGGAGGTGGTGCGACACGATGTCGTGTCAGTAGCTGTGGCGCATCCGAAAGGAGGTGACGCCACCCGATGTACCGCCATCGGTATCCTAATCGCGCAGGCGCTACTGGCAACGGTAGAGTCTGAAGCCGCGATGACAACGTAACCTCGATCCGAAATGGATCGGCAGGAGAAGACGTAAGCCGACTCTTGCGACCGTTAGTCTCGTACGGTCGGGAACCAGGATGGCACAGTAGGGCCAACGGATGTAAATCACCGATAAACGCCGTTACGTATGACAAGCCAAAGAGACTGAAGAGTGCAAACTCGCTGGCTTGGGCCAAAAGGCAAATGGGCAAGCATGGATGGTAACTTCTCATCCATCGCGGTCGTTGAACCATCGGCGGAAAGGCGGGGCCTAACCTGTGCGGGTAGTGACACGGAACGTGGTAAGCCCGTTTCCCTCCGGTCGAAAGGCCGGAAAGCAAGCTACAAGGCGAGCCGATGGGGAAGCGGGTATAGGAACCCGGAAAAAGCGAAGGCCGTTCTGTAATGGGATGGACAGGGATTGAGCCGAGTGCAATATCACCCCACGCGAAAGCGGGCTGACTTCCGGGTGGTCTCTCCGGGCAACCCGCTGGTGCCCCTTCACACATCCTGGACTGGCATGCCATCGACTGGCGTACCGTAGACCGGAATGTGCGCCGACTCCAAGCGCGTATCGCCCAGGCTGTCATCGCAGGCAAACGCGGCAAGGTGAAAGCCTTACAGCGATTGCTCACTCACTCGTTCAGCGCCAAAGCTGTAGCGGTTAGGCGAGTGACCGAAAACCACGGCAAACACACGGCTGGCGTGGATGGTGTAACGTGGAACACACCGCAGAACAAAGCCGAAGCTGTACAAAGACTGGGGCGGCGACGGGGATACCACCCGCAACCTCTCAGGCGTGTGTACATCCCCAAGAAGAGTAACAAGCAGAAGATGCGTCCGCTGGGAATCCCCTGTATGTTTGACCGCGCACAACAAGCCCTGTACCAACTGGCACTTGACCCTGTTGCGGAAACGATGCTAGACCCAAACAGCTACGGCTTCAGACGAGAACGCGCAACGGCAGATGCCGTCGGACAGTGCTTTGTCTGTCTGGCCAAAACGTGCAGTCCCGAATGGATTCTGGAAGGCGATATCCACGCTTGCTTCGACGAAATGTCGCACGAATGGATGCTGAATCATGTCTTGATGGACACCGCGATGCTCCGCAAGTGGCTCGTAGCGGGATACATCGAACAGGATACTTACCATCCGACAGACCAAGGGACGCCCCAAGGTGGAATCATCTCACCGGTGTTGGCGAACCTGACGCTCAACGGCCTGGAGCGAACCCTTCGGGAAAAGTACCCGAATGGGACGCGGAAAGGCAACCGAGCTAAGGTCAACCTCATACGCTACGCGGATGACTTCATCATCACCGGCAGTTCGAGAGAACTGCTGGAACAGGAAGTCAAACCGCTGGTGACACACTTCCTCCAAGAACGCGGCCTCAAGCTGTCGGACGAGAAGACCGTCATCACCCACATCGACGACGGATTCGACTTTCTGGGACAAAACATACGGAAATACCACGGCAAACTCGTCATCATGCCATCCAAGAAGAACTACGCCGCCTTCATCGAGACAATTCATGATACGGTCAGACGAGCCAAAGCAATGCCCATAGCACAACTGATTGGACAACTCAATCCGATCATCCGAGGCTGGGCTAACTACCACCGGCACGTCTGTAGCAAACGGACGTTCGAGAAGGCGGACAAAGACATCTTTCACTGTGTGTGGCGATGGGCCAAACGCAAGCACCCCAGGAAATCCAGCCAGTGGGTAGCTCAGAAATACTTCATGCCGCCCACAGGACGGAAATGGACGCTCAACGTAACGGTTGAAGAGCAGGATGGAACGACGAGGACCTACCAGCTCTTCCGCGCGTCCAGCGTGCCTATCCGACGACACGTGAAGATCAAAGGGGAGGCTAACCCCTACGATCCCAACTGGGAACCTTACTTCGAAGCGCGTGCACGAGCGCAGGCCAGGAGCAACCCCGGCTGGCGCTATGACGAATACATATTGTGGCAGCACCAAGGCGGGAAATGTCCGCTGTGCCACCAAGACCTGACAGAAGAACGAGGGTGGGACATGCACCACAAAGTCTGGAAGGTCTACGGCGGCACAGACGACTTGAACAACCTTGAGCTACTACACCCCAATTGTCACAGACAGATACACAGCCGCGCGGCTGCCGCCTTCCGGGATGACACCGGGTCGGGTGACACTGGCTCTGGAGAGGCGCGAGCCGTATGCGACAAAAGCCGCATGTACGGTTCCTAGGGGGCGGGGCGACAGCAATGCCGCCCTGCTACCCGACTATCTCAACGAATATGACAGTCCCAAGAAAGCGCGCCAGCGGTTAGGTGCTTACCTGGAGTTCTACAACCATCGCAGGAAGCATCAGGCGCTGAACTACCTAACACCCGCTCAGGTGTACGCAGGCCTCAATCGCGCTGAAGCGCGTGTGGCTGTGGCGTTACCGGCTAGAGCAAAGATACCGAGGTACTCAAGTGGCTGAAATCCTGCATCTAACAGGTGATTCAAACTCCCCCTTATTTTCGTCAGATTTGTGTCTTGACAATGGGGTCCACCTTACCTCTCCAACCGAGCGTTACGGCGGCGACCAGCGCAATCGCAGTCGCGACGATGAGCTGCGTGCGCCCCAGGCCGTTGCGGAAATAGGCTCCTATTCCGCCAGGTCGCGCGTTAGGGAACAACGCGACGGCGAACGTCATCGCCCAGCGCCCGGCGACCGGCGGTAACAGAAGCATAGGGAACGCGACGTGGCCGATCGCAACCCATTTTCCGAGAAGCAGGAGCACCACCCCGATCACAGCCCACGACCCGGCGCGTGGGTCCTTCATGATCTCCAAACGCCGTTCGGGAGCGACCGTTGACAGCAGCCCGTCACATGAGTCCGCGAAACCATCCAGGTGCAGACCGCCGGTTAAGGCCACCCACACGGCAAGTGTGAGGAAAGACGTCAGGTCCGATGGGAGAAAACGGATCGCTGCAACCAAACTCGCCAGCAGTCCAACCACCAGGCCTACCAGCGGATAGTAACTAAACGCATACCCCGGCGC
>JAMDDR010000243.1 GCA_023488685.1 Chloroflexota bacterium
CATCCGCCCCTCCAGTTGCGGTGGGACTTCCAGACAGAGCAGCTTCACTTCGCCACTGCCAAAGCTCATCACAGGGTCCAGGTTATCGTGCGTCAACAACTCGTAGATGCGCTGCGCGCCCCAGGTGGTGGAGGAAATGGTCAGCAGCCCAAGGCGTTGATAGATCTCGGCGCGGCGAGGGTCATACAGGCGCGCAATCACGCGTGGCACCTGGAAGATGTTACGAGCAATACGCGCAGCGACGATGTTGGCATTGTCCGACGAACTGGTCGTCGCAAACGCGTCAGCCTGTTCGATTCCCGCCTCCAACAACACGTTGCGATCGAATCCCACGCCCTTGACCTTGCGCCCTTTGAAGTCTGGTCCCAACCGTGCAAGCGCGTCGCCGCTATAGTCGATCACGGTGACCGTATGGCCTTCTGCATCCAAAATACGGCTGACCTGTTCGCCGACACGGCCACAGCCCATGATAATGGCTTTCATCTCCGAACGCCCTCCTTGACAGCGCCTCACGGCGCTCGAATGTGCTCCCATCTCTCAACCCGCGCACGTGAAGCCATCCATGGCCAGTCTTATGTGCGTGCAGGCGCCGTGGACGACTGCGACGCAGGGTATATTGGCTCTGGTTTGCGCCGTACGATGATCTTCCGGATCCAATCCAAAAGATACACAATCGGCCCATAAAGCGCTAACCCAAACCAATATACCAGCGGCAACGGTTGGTGCTCGAACAACGCGTTCAGCGGGCGCAGATAGATCAGTAGGAGAATGATAGCCACTTCGAACAAGATTGCCAACAGCAATGCCATGTTGCTAAATACGCCAACCTGCCGCATCTTGGCCGTGATCGTCCGTGAGGCGAAGGCGTTGCCAATTTGTGCCATGACCACACCGGCGTGGAAGACAGTTGTCGCCAGCATGTACACCTGCCCATCCGGCCGTCCCAACCGCTCCAGGAACGAAAGATGGGCCAGGCTCGGCAGGTGCAGAAAGTCCGTATAGCCAAACTGCGAGTATACGAAGAAGAAGCCGATGTAGCATAACACCGTCTGGATACCGCCCAGAAAAACCACGGCGCGCAGCATCAAGCCCCTATCCAGCAGCGGCTGGTTGCGCCGCCGCGGCGGCCGGCGCATCACGCCGGGTTCAGGTTTTTCCACGCCGAGCGCCATGGCGGGCAACAGGTCCGTACCCAGGTCAATCGCCAGCACTTGCATGATGGTGAGTGCCAGGGGGATCTTGAACAAGCCGGAGAGGATAAACGGCATGATCTCCGGCACGTTACTGGCGAAGATGTACGAGATGAATTTGCGCAGGTTGTCATAAGCCGCGCGCCCTTCCTCGATCGCGGCCACGATGCCACCGAAGTTGTCGTCGGTCAGGATGACGTCGGCGGCCTCCTTTGCCACGTCCGTGCCGGCCACGCCCATCGCAATCCCCACATCCGCTTTACGCAGCGCAGGCGCGTCGTTCACACCGTCGCCGATAACAGCCACCACGTCATGACGCGCCTGGAATGCCGCCACCAACCGCAATTTGTGCTCGGGCGCCATGCGCGCGCACACCACCTCGTTCTCCAGCGCCGCTTGCAGGTCCGCGTCGCTCATGGTGTCCACGTCAGCACCGGTAAGAATGCGCGGGCTGGGGCCGGATAACATCCCGATGCGCCGGGCGACAGATTCGGCAGTCAGGCCATAGTCGCCGGTGATCATCACCATGCGGATACCCGCTTCACGGCATGCCTTCACCGCGGCGGCCACATCCGGTCGAGGAGGGTCCATCATCGCGGCCAGCCCTAGGAACGTCAGCCCCTGTTCCACCTTGTCGGGTGTGTACGCGCCGGAGCGGGGAGGGAGGTTACGCCGGGCCAGTGCCAGCACGCGCAACGCGTTGCGTGCGTAGTCGTCATTGGCCGCCATGATTTCAGCACGCAACGTATGATCCAGCGGGTAAGGTGCACCGTCGATTAGGACGTGTGTGCACAACTGCAACACCTCCTTCGGGGCGCCCTTCACGAACACCATCTCGCCAGAGGCATTGCGGTGGATGGTGCTCATGCGCTTGCGCCGCGCATCGAAGGGCAGTTCGTGCACGCGCGGATAGGTCTCCGCCAGTTCACCCTCATCCACCCCACCCTTGCGCGCCATCACGCGCAACGCGGCCTCCGTCTGGTCGCCCAGGCAGGTCCAGATTGGACGGTCTTGCGTCGGCGCGTTCAGACGCGAGTTGTTGCATAGCGACGCTGCTGCCAGCAACGCACTTAAATCGCTTTCGACGCCGGGGTTGCTCGACGCGAGATGATCGGCATTCGGGTCATAACCGACACCGGTAACACTGAGACGCTGGCCGGCCACCCACACGTCGCGCACGGTCATCTGGTTCTGCGTCAGCGTACCGCTCTTGTCCGTACAAATCACCGAGATCGTACCCAGCGTCTCCACCACCGACAGCTTTTTCACAAGAACGTTGCGCCGGGCCAGACGTTGCACCGCCATCGCCAACGCCAACGTGACCGTCGGGATCAATCCCTCCGGCACCGCGGCGACAAAAATGCCGATGGCAAAGAGCAACGCGTCGAGGCTGTGCATGCCGACTTCGGAAATGTTCACCACGAACACGAGCGCAGCCGCCCCCACCGCGACCACGGTAATGACCCTGGTCAGATGCTGCAGATTCAGTTGCAGGAGGCTGGGTTCCTCTTTCACCGCCTGCGTGAGATTGGCAATACGGCCGAACTGCGTGAGCATCCCGGTGGCCAGAACCACCGCGCGTCCCGTTCCCGCAAAGATGGAACTGCCTGCAAACACCATGTTGGGTCGTTCCAGTTCGGTCATCCCATCGCGCATGGATGCTTCCGCAGACTTACGCGCGGGAATGGCTTCGCCGGTGAGAATGGAATCGTTGGCACGCAGGCCGTATTCCTCGACCACGCGGGCGTCGGCTGGGACATTGTCGCCTTCGGCCAACACCAGCACGTCGCCGGGCACCACCTCGCTGGCCAGGATCTGCGTCTCGGCGCTGTTACGAATGACGCGCGCGTGCGCCGGCAACAAGCGCTTCAGTGCGTCGACCGCCTGCACGGCCCGGTATTCGCGCCAGAACGAGAAGCCGGCATTCACCCACACCACCACCCAGATGATCAGGCCCATCACCGGGCGGCCCGTCAGCAATGCCAACAAGCCCGCTGCCCACAGCAACAACGCCATGGGATGACTCACGTAACGCAGCAGCTTGCGCCACTGTGGCGGCTGCGGCGGCTCGCGCAGCACGTTTGGCCCATACAGCAGCAGGCGGGCCTGGGCTTCCTCCGTGGACAGGCCGTCCGGCGAGGTTTCCATGGCCTTAAAAACGTCGGCCGCGCGCAAGGCATACAGGGACTGGGAAAACATGAATTCAGGCTTGCGGTTGACGGGCATGATCAGATAGGAGACCATGCCCGTCACAGGCACTAGGGTTGTGTGTCCGACGGTGCCGTTTCGTGAGGTTGCCCGCCGACGTGCGGTTCGGGCTTCGGTTGGTGCTCCAGGTACTGATCGAGCAGCGTCGTGGCACCATGTTCTTCTGTGTGCATCGCTTCATCGAATTCTCCCGCCGGCACAGGCATCTCATACCGCATAGGCCGGCGTACGCCAAACAGCTCCCAGAAGCGTGATATGACAACCAGGAGGTTATAGCGGTATTCCTGTGTGCGCAGCGACTGCCATTCCACAATATTGCCCATTGGCCCCTGCACGCGCGACTTATCGCGGATGATCCTGTGAATGGCCTTCACATCGCGGTAGCCTACCGGCGAAATGAGAATGGCGTGCGCCATCAGGATCAAAACCGTGAGCGAGATCAACACCACCCAGCCGCCTTCCTCCCACTTGCCAACAATCTGACCGACGAAAATGAACGCAGCCAGCGTGGCAGCAAAGGTCGTGCCCGCAACTCCCCAGGCGCGCTTGCGCCCCGTGTAGTGCTGCTTGATATGGCGGCGTATCGCCAGCGCCATCGCCATAATAGGCAGGAACACCCCGACGCCGTAGTAGGGCACAGCCAGGGTCGTACGCCCCTGCACCAGGAATTGGACGATGACAGCGGCGATGGCGGCCGCGGTGACCGGGCGAGTGAATGTGCCCGCGGGATTGCGATACACCACGATTTCAGGGATTTCACCGATGGCGACGTTACGCCAGGCCATCGACTGCAAGTCCTGGTAGGCCGTCATCGAGGCAAAGGATAGCAGAATGACAGCGAGAATTTGATACACCCAGAACATAATCTGGCCTTCGGGGATAAAACTGAAGCCAATGAAGGCCAGGTTACCCACCAGGCTGCGACCAGCGGTGTTGTCGAATACATTGAAGTGGAGCGAGAAGATCGTCAACAACAGCGTCGTCAACCCACCATAAAACAGAAACGAGGTCTGGACGACGCGCCCGATGCCTGACTTGCCACTGTAGAACTTCCATATGCTCTCCAGCCGCGGCAGATGCTTGCGCCCCCACTTCACAAAGTCTGCATCCTCGTTGATCACAAACTGGATTCCGTTGGACATGGCCTCAAGCCCGGACAAGGCGACCAGTCCCTTCATCGAAGCGGTAAGCATGTGGTACAGGGCCGTGCCCAGGGAAACCGGTTGATGCGGCGCCTCTGGGGGCAGTGGCGGGTAACCATTCCCCTGTGCGACCACCAGGCCGACGAACATGATCAGTGTGAGTATGACGAAGATCGCTAGAAAAGTGAAGACCACCTGCGCCGATTCGCCGCGCCCACGGATGGTCACAAACCAGGTGACTGCAACCAGCACCGCACCGATGAGGAAATGAAACACCCAATCGATACCGGAAGCGTTCCACATGGACAGCAATTGGTCGGCACCAGACAGGGTTGATACGACGATGGTGAAAATATAATCCTGGATGAGCACCACCGCGACAATCAGGCTGAGCGATGGCCCCAGGTAGCGCATGGCAGCCGTAAATGAACCACCGCCCTCGTTGAAGATGCCGAGCGAGTACATGTACAACACGCCAAAAACCACGTTGGCGATGAAGATAACCAGCACTGGGATAAAGGCAAACTGCTGCAGGCCATACGGGTGCAAGGCGCCCATCAGTTCGCCCGTCGCATAGAAGAAGGAGGTGAAATAATCCACCCCGAAGAGCGCCACGGCGGCGGCCAGGCCAATCTGACCCGCCCCGTGGACATGGGCATGTTCCTTGCTCTCGCGCGGCGCGATACGATAAGCCAGGAACACGATAACAATCAAAAGTAGAATCGGAAGGACCATAACTTGTTAGCGACCCACCACTAGTTTCCAGCGTATCGGCAACCGTATGCTAATATGCACAATAGACAGTTCAACGCTCCCTAGTGTCAAATGCTTGCTCAAGCGCCCTCAACTCAGCCAACAGGTGTTTGCGTGTGGATGGGCTAAGCCGTGTATCTTGTGCCACCTTGACCTGTTCCTGTTCCGTAGCGCGTACCACGAACGCCGGCACAAACATGATCCGCCCTGCCGGAATCACGTCAAAGTCATAAGTCTTCATCTTGAGCACCTGGTCGTCGAAGTAGGGCAAACTGAGGCTGAGCCCGCGATTGAGATCTTGCGCCGCCGCACGTTGCATAATCGTTCGGATGATCTCACCCGTCTGATAGCGGGCCAGTGCGCGCCCCTGGTTGATCAACTGGCCCAACATGCCGTAGCGCTTGGATTGATATTCCTCGTCCGCCACCATGTACGCAGCCAGTGACACTGCAGCGTGGAGGATGCTCAGGAAACGCTGCATGGATACGATGTGCGCTTCTGCGTCGCCGATCGACTTTACGAGCAGACGATCCTGCTCGTCAAATGCCACCCACTGGGGAAGGTAGAAACGCCGCGCCGCAGGCACATAAGGCACCAGCAATTCGCCACGCCCGTCTTCAGCCTGCCCCTCCTCGGCGATGGCATCGGTTACCGCCGTAATGGCGGACTCCGGCGCAAGATCGCCGCCGACAGGGAGAGTGGGAATCTCCTCGCCCTCATCGGACACATAAGTTACTGAGCGGCCTGAGGGCAACAGGTTGTGAACCATGTGCATCGCGGTCGTATGGCGAGTTAGACCTGCGCTGACGGCGATGGCGCGGTTGGCCGACTGCTCCAGCTCTGCCAGCCGTGCACGAAGCGCCATGCCGATATCAGATCGGGTCAGGCGGTCAATCAACCCCCCGGCTAATTGCTCCCGAAATTCAACCGGAACACGCCCGACCTGGTTCGCGCCAGATGTTGCTCCATCGAGTACGACCGACTCAGGGAGGGTGAAGCGGATCTGGGGTTGGCGCTGAATCAGCGCATCGGCAATCGAGCGCGCCTGCCCTTCCAGGAAGTGCTTGACGAGCGAGGGTTGCGCGTCAAACAATACCCGCCATCTTTCGTACTCCTCGCGCAAGTGACTGGTCGAACTTTCCACCAGCTTGGCGGGAAATACAGTCGTCGACGTTTGCGTGCCTACTGATTTGTCACTCATGGTTTATGATTTCACTTGAACTGCTGCGCCAAATAGTCTAAGTTACCACAATACCATTAAGGGGACGTATATGCCTCGCCCAATCATATAAAGAAAAAATAAAAACCGCCCCGCAAAATGCGGAGCGGTTATGTGCTAGCCAGCGCCAGCGAAATACAGCGCTAGCTGAGCGTGCCAGGAGCTATCGTCTCCCCGTGCGGGCCCTTTATACGCGTTTGTCCATCCTTATCCAGGTACTGTTCAAGCAGCGACGGGGTATCGGGGTGATCGACATGCAGCGCGCCGTCATAATCTCCGGCAGGCGGGGGTTCAGGATCGAAACGAGCCGGTCTGCGCACCCCAAACAGCTCGAAGATACGAGCAATGGCAACCAGCAAGTGGTAGCGATACTCCTGCATCTTCAACGATTGCCACTCCACGATGGACGCCATGGCACCCTGCACGCGCGCCTTATCACGCACGATGCGGTAGATTTGTTGCGGCTGGCGATAACCGATGGGCGACAACAGGATGGCATGCGCTGCAAGCGCCAGAACACCGAATGAGATGAGCACCACCCAGCCGCCCTCTTCCCACTTGCCGGCGATTTGGCCGACGAACACCAGCGCCGACAGCGCTGCGGCAATTGACGCGCCGAGACTGGCCCAGAAGCGCTTGCGGCCCGTGTAATGCTTCAACACGTGTCGCCGGATCGCCAGTCCCATCACCGTGATCGGCATGAACACACCAACGCCGTAGAACGGTATGGCTTTCGACGTTTCGCCACGCACCAGGAACATAATCACGAGCGATACGATGAAACCGGCGGTAACGGAGCGCGTGAACGTACCCTGCTGGTTACGGTATACGATGATTTCCGGTATTTCGCCGATGGCGACATCGCGCCATGCCGTAGCTTGCAAGTCCTGAAACGCCGTCATCGATGCGGCTGCCAGCAGCGCCACGGCCAGGATCTGATACGCCCAGTACAGCAGCATGCCACCCGGCATTTCGCCAAAACCAATGAACGCCAGGTTGCCGACTAACGTCTTTCCCAGGGTGCCGTCGAACACGTTGAAGCGAATTGCAAATGTGGTCAGCACGAGCGTGGTAATGCCACCGTAGAACAGGAAGGACGTCTGCACAAAGCGCCCGATGCCGGCTTTGCCACTGTAGAAATTCCACACCCCGCTCAAACGTGGCAGATGCTGTTTGCCCCACTTGGCAATCGAAGTATCCTCGTTGACGACGAACTGAATGCCATTCGACATCGCCTCCAGACCCGTCAGGGCAACCATCCCCTTCATCGAAGCGGTCAGCATGTGATACAACGCCTGGCTGAGCGACGCCGATTTCAACGCTTCTGTAGCAGGAGCCGGTGGAACGCCTTTGACGTCCGCCATCACCAGGCCAACCACCATAATGACGGTCAACGCGAGGAAGATGCCCAACAAGGTAAACACGACCTTTGCCGATTCGCCACGGCCACGAATGGTCAGGAAGTATGTAGCGCCCGCCAACACCATGCCTATCAGCAGGTGCCAGACCCAATCCACGCCATAAGCGTTGAGGATGGAGAGCAGTTGATCCGCACCAGATAGTGTCGAAACCACGATCGTAAAGACGTAATCCTGGATGAGCACGACGGCAACGATCAAGCTGAGTGCCGGCCATAGATACCGCATCGAAGCGGTATACGATCCACCGCCCTCATTGAAGATGCCCAGCGAATACATGTACAGTGCGCCAAAGACGGCGTTCGCCAGCGCAATCACGCCGACCGCGATGTAGCCGTAATTCTGCAAACCGTACGGATGCAAGGCCGTCATCATCTCGCCAGTGGCGTAATAGAACGATGTAAAGTAGTCCACGCCAAACAGCGCGATCGCAGCCGCCAGCCCAATCTGGCCCGCGCCGTGGACGTGTGCGTGCTCCTTCTTTTCGCGCGGCGCAGCCTTGTACGCCAACAGCACAATCACCAATAGAACAAGTATCGAAAATAGCATGGATATTCCTGTCCCTGCATGTGAGCCAATCGCATCAACTAGATAATGATGCCCACACGCCGATCAACCCAATCTCAGTCAAGCCCGATACGACCAATAAAACCGTGCGGGCAATCCCGACGTTTGCAACGTTGATGGAAATCTGAAGGTAGAAAAACAAAGCGACGATAAACAGTGGGAGCGAGAAATAGATCAGGCGCATTGCCCGTTGCCTCAGCGAAGCAGGGACACCCCCAGGGCATTCCTCGCCGTGATATAAACCCGCCAGCACATAAACCGGCACGTTCAACAGCACAGACAGCACCTGGCTTAGCGGCTGATTGCCGTAACCGCGCACGTGAACCTTTTGCTCTGCATGGCAGATCACCACGTCTCCGGGCTGAAATACCTGGCGCACCGCGCTCACCCAGTTGCGCCCTGGTTCGATGTGCATATCGGCTTCAACCCGGTCATCACGCGTCATCGCCGCCAACGTGATGAGACGCAGCCGCAGACCTGGATCCACACGTCCCCAGCGCTCATGAATACTCAGAAATAACACCTTCAATCTGTTCGGCGCCGCCATCGCCCACACCCTGCGTGCCAGGGCAGCATGATCCACACCTTTCTCAGGTACCAGAACGATGAGGCGATTCACTTCGAGGTGAGCGCTTGCGCTCTCAAGCTGTACGGGCACTGTTGCCGGAAGCCGTTCAGTGTATGAACCTGTTTGCACTTTCATCGTCGTCTCTTCTAGCGCTCCAACGAACGCTCTCACCAGCGCATTTCAATGCACGCCGGTAACAATTTCAGCATACAGGGGCGATGTAAATAACGGGGGAAAATTTCGGGCGAAGCGCGTAAAAGATATATAAAAAGGGGGGTATCGATGCACTAACGATCCGTCATGAAGCGATAACCCACGCCAGGCTCTGTCAACAGATATTCAGGCTGGCGCGGGTCGTCCTCGAGTTTCTTGCGCAACTGGCGCATATAGACACGTAAATACTCCACCTGGTCCGCCTCGGCCGGGCTCCACACATTGCTGAGGATGGTGTGGTGCGTGAGGACGCGCCCGGCGTTGGTGGCGAGATAGGCCAGCAGCTTGAACTCTGTCGCGGTCAGTTTGACTTCGACACCCTCGCGCGTGACGACGTGGCGCGCCAGGTCGATCACCAGTTTGCCGGTCGTGATCACCACGTCCTTGCTGCCATGCGCCTGCACCCCATGCCGCAGCGCGACGCGCACGCGCGCCAGCAATTCCTCGATACCAAACGGCTTGGTGAGGTAATCGTCGGCGCCCTTATCCAACGCGGCCACCTTGTCCCGCTCGCTATCGCGCACCGAAAGCACGATGATGGGCACCTGCGTCCATTCGCGCAGGCGCGCGCAGACTTCAATCCCGTCCATATCCGGTAAGCCCAGGTCCAGGATCACCAGGTCGGGTGGATTAGCCGCCGCAAGCGTTAACGCCTCCTCGCCCCGAGTCGCCACGGTGACGCGAAACTGCTTCTCGGTCAGGATCGTCCGGAGCGCACGCAGAATCTGCGGCTCGTCATCCACCACCAGTATCTGAGGTTGTGTGTTCATGCAATACTAACGCGACGACCATCAGGCGAACTGGGTCTTACCAAATGGCCCGCACGCTTCCTATCTTACTCTGACCCATCGGTCTCAACCGGCAACTGCGGGGCGCGTTCCCCATCCATCGCCAGGGGCAGGGTGAAGTAGAAAGCAAAACCATCCGGCAGGTTGGCCGCCCAGATACGCCCACCGTGGGCCTCGATGATGCCTTTACAGATGGACAGTCCCAATCCCGTCCCAGTGACGCGATCCGCAGCGGTGACGCGATAGAACTTGTCGAAGATACGGTCGAGATGCTCGTCAGGCACATGCGGGCCTTGATTGCTCACCTCGATCAGGAGATGATCGCCCGCTCGATCTCCGGCCTGGGCACTGGGTTGGACGCGCGCACGCACCTTCACCGTCGTCCCCGCTGGCGCATACTTCAAACCATTGCCGATGAGGTTGGCGAACACCTGGTCCATTTGAACGTGATCGACCGGAACGAGCGGCAGATCCTCCGGCACATCGACTTCGACGCTATGATTCACTGCCACGCGACGCAGGCGAGCGACTGTCGCTGCGACGATATCGGAGAGGATGTTCCACTGGCGCTGCGGCTTGAGCGCCCCCGCCTCAATGCGCGACATGTCCAGCAGGTTGCCCACCAGGCGGTTCAAGTGATCTGTCTCCTCATCCACCGCCGTCAGCAAATCCTGGCGGGCAGGCGTGTCCCAATCCACGGCGCCGCTGCGCAGACTGGTGACAGCCGCCTTGATCGTCGCCAGGGGTGTGCGCAATTCGTGCGACACCGACGACAGCAACGCAGATTTGAGATGGTCACTCTCCTCAAGCACCCTGGCGCGCGTCTCGGCCTGCGCCAGGGTGACGCGCTCCAGCGCCAGGGCGGCCTGGCTCGCGAAGGTATTCAGCAGGCGCTCTTCGGCCGGCAACAGCAGTCCATGCCGCCACAGATGCACCTCACCCAGCAGACCACGCGGCGTGATCAACGCCACCACCTGATCAGGTGGTAACTTCGGCAAGGACACATTGGCCGGCGCGCGAAAGGTCTGTAGAGACTTGTTCGAATCCGGCTGGAAGACGATTTCGACCGCCGTCGCCTGGAACACCTCCACCAGCCTGTTCGCCGTGTTGCGGGCGATGGATTCGGGGCTGCGCAGGCTGGCGAGCGCCGACATCAACTCATACAGGTAGATCACGTCACGTTCGCGCAGTTGTGCATCCCGTAAGCTGGCCTGGCTGCGACCCATCAGTTGGCTGATATAAACAGCAACCACAAGAAAGACAACCAGTTCGAGCAAATCCTGCGTGCGGGCGACCGCCAGCGTGTACTGCGGTTGGGTGAAGAAGTAGTTCAGCGCCAGGAATGCCCCCAACGCCGCCAGGACACCCGGCGCCAATCCCCACAACATGGCGGATAACCCAACCGGCACCAGGAACAGCAGCGCAATGGCCGACTGGCTCAGGCTCGCACGCAACAGGGACAGGATTTCGGTTGCCGCTGCCACCACAAGTAAAGCCAGGAGGCCACGCGCCAGGAACAGCGTGAAAAGGCGCAGATACGCGCGCTCGTAGCGGCCTTTCAAGTTCACGCCCACTCCAGGATCACTTTAACCACATCGCCGCGCCGGCTGCGCGTGATATCGACGCCCTGTTGAAACTGGTGCGCCGGCAGCCGGTGTGTAACCAGCTTATGTAACGGCACCTGCCCCGCCACGGCCAGCCGCACGGCCTCGGGCCATGCCCCAGCGCTGGCGTTGCTGCCAAGCAGCGTGATCTCGCGGAGCAGCAAGGTGTTCCAGGTAAAATCCGCACGGCTGCGGCCATAATCACCCAGCACCAGCAGTCTGCCTTCGCGTGCGACCAATTGCATTGCCGCGTTCGCCGCCGTCGCAGAGCCGGTGGCTTCTACGATGGCACAAAAATCCATCCGAACATCATTGCGAATGGACGCCGCTTGATCGGCGCCAAACGTATGGTAGTTCAGCACATGTCGCGCGCCGAACTCACGTGCCAGCGCCAGGCGTTGCTCACGACCACCCACCAGCGCGATATCCTGAAGCCCGGTCCGAGCCAACAACGCCACGGTGAGCAACCCAATCGGTCCATCGCCGAACACGAGCACGGGACCGGCACACGGACCCAGCCGCCGTAACGCGCGCACGCAGACGGCCAACGGCTCGATGAGCGCAGCCGTCGCCAGCGGGAAATCGGCTGGCAGCCGCTGCACGTTGGCCGCTTCCGTCAGGAGGTATTGCCCATATCCGCCCGGATGCTCGAAGCCGACTTCGCCGCCGTCCGCCCACACGTTCTCAGCCACGCAACGACAGCCCAGTAGCGCGGGATCCACACCAGGGCCAACCGCATCGACAGTGCCAGCCCACTCGTGGCCTGGGGTCGCGGGGAACCCCGTGCGGTCCCAACCCGCAATCATCTCCAGGTCGGTTGCGCAGATCCCACACGCGCCAGTGCGAATGCGCACCTGGCCTGCGCCTGGTTGCGGCAGCGGATAATCCAACCATTCCAGCCGATGCGGGCCGGTGTTGACGATAGATTTCATATGATCACTCCACAAGGGACAGATTACCACCGATTCAAGCCTGGCTACGAAAATGCCGGGTACGTGATGCCGCCATGCGGGAAGACCAGCACGTCGGCTTCAGCCGGGAAACACGTGCGTGCAGCGTCGATGGCCGCCTCGGCGCTGGCGGCAAACTGCACGAAGGGCAGGCGCGCCTGGATTTCTGCAGGGATGGTCGGCGCGTACATGCTGAGATGGGCGTGCCGCATGGCCTGTAACGCAAAGTAGAGGAAGAAACGGTCCTCCATA
>JAMDDR010000210.1:0-4357 GCA_023488685.1 Chloroflexota bacterium
AACGCTGTAGATCGTCCACATCGCGATCAGGGATACCGCCGCGCAGGTGCGCCTCGATATCCTGCAAGTCTTCGGGCTCCGTGCTGTCGATGTAGCGCGGGAGGTTGAGGTTGTAGTCGTTCTTCGGATCGCTGATCTCGGCCAGCGGCACCATGCGCGAATACTTCGGGATTTCGAGCTGCCTGTTGAAGACGTCGACGATGCGATGGATGTCCTGATGGCGCAGGCGGTTCTTGTTGCCGTCTTTCATGAAGCCCTTGCTGGCGTCGATCATGAAGATGCCGGTGCGGGCGGATGCGTTTTCCTTGTCCAGCACGAGGATGCAGGCTGGTATTCCAGTGCCGTAAAACAGGTTGGGCGGCAGGCCTATGATGCCCTTGATGTAGCCCTTGCGGACGATGTTCTTGCGGATCACTGCCTCGGAATTGCCGCGGAAAAGCACGCCGTGCGGCAGAATCACCGCGCCCTTGCCCGCACTCTTGAGCGCGCGCAGGATGTGCAGCAGAAAAGCGAAGTCGCCGTTCTTCTTCGGCGGCACGCCATCCGCAAAGCGCTGGTAGACGTCGTTGAAGGGGTCAAAGCCGTTGCTCCAGGCCTTGTTTGAAAACGGGAAGTTCGCCACCACGAAGTCGAACTGTTTGAGCCGCCCGTCTCTTTCGGTGTAGTGCGGGTGGGCCAGCGTGTTGTCCCGCCAGATCTCCGCCGTCGGATGGTTGTGCAGGATCATGTTCATACGCGCCAGCGCGGCGGTGGCGTTGTCCATTTCCTGGCCGTAGATGGTCACGCCCCTGGGGGACTCGTCGGCAGCTTTGAGCAGCAGCGATCCGCTGCCGCACGTGGGGTCATGCAGGGTTTGGTCCTGGCTCCTGGCTTTCGCAATGCCGATCACTTTCGACATGACGATCGACACTTCGGCCGGCGTGTAGAACTGTCCCTTGCTCTTGCCCGATTCGGTGGCGAAGTGCCGCATCAGGTATTCGTAGGCGTCGCCCAACAGATCGTCGCCTTCGGCACGATTTCTACTGAAGTCGAGGGCGGGGTTCTCAAAGATGGCGACCAGGTTGGACAGGCGATCCTGCATCTCCTTGCCCTTGCCCAGCTTATCGTCGTCGTTGAAATCGGCGACATCGATCACGCCCTTGAGGTCGTTCGCCTCGGCCAGTTTGGAGATGATCTTGTTGATCTTGTCGCCGATCTCCTTGTCGCCCTTGAGCTTAACCATGTCGGCGAAGCGACCACCCTTGGGCACGTCGATCGGCGCGTCCGGCCGATCGGCGTATCTATCGGAGACATATTTGACGAACAGCAGGACCAGCACGTAGTCCTTGTACTGCGAGGCGTCCATGCCGCCGCGCAGTTCGTCACAGCTTTTCCAGAGTGAGCTATAGAGTTCGCTTTTCTTGATTGCCATCGGGTACCCTTGATGATTACCGTTTTGTCACGATCGGCCACCACGCTTGCTTCCCCTTGTGAGTGCCCCCGCCATCTCAAAATCGACGTAGCGTTCCAGTAAAACCGCGTGGTTGTCCTGGAATACCACACGCGAAGTGCACAAAAACGGGCCATACGCACTGACCGTGATGCCTACAAAGCCGTCTTGATTATCCGCCTTGAAAATCCGGTTGTTCCAGGCTCCCCCCAGGAAGAACTCGGCATAACTTACCTCGGATAGCCTGGCGTCCCTATGTGCTATGAGGTAGATCAAAATATCATACCAGCCGCTGCGCTCTGAAGACGGTCTCAGCGTGTGGACGAGATAAATGTCACGGTGTTCATCTCGTAATGCGCGGCGGTGCTTACTTCGCTCATCCGCAGTGGCCCCAGCCGGCGCGACAGTCTGAGCGTTATTACTCAATTTCAGGTGGGGACGTTCCTTTTGCACGTATGCCACAAGCCCTTGCAACATTCCGTGCCGTTTTGCGTATTCGATCAACTCGATGACTTTAACGTCCTGGGTTCCGCCTGGCAGGTTATCATACACAATACCCAGGTCAAAGCAGGCGACTTTCAAGTCGTCCAGAGAAAACGTGCCGGATATCGCACGACGAACCGCCTGAAGATCAAGCTGAGCAACCCCTGTGGATGTAGGGCTTGACATTGGATCCCCCTGTGTAAATACCGCGGATCATATATACGGCACTTTGTACCGATGACCCGCTGCACTTGTCTTGACTTCCTGTTAGGGGTTTATCTTACCGCTTGCCGCGCCACGATATGCTTTGTGGATAGCCGGGCGTTGACGATGGTTGAGCACTTGATCTGTCCACCGCGATCCCATGGGGCAGGGTGAGCGGATCGTTGTCATCCCGAGCGAAGGGAGGGATCTGAGCCGATGTCGGCAAAGACGCTTCGCGTCACGCGCCAGTGCAGCTTGTCCCTGCATCGGCTCCGTGGCGCGTTCGGAATGACAGGTGGCGGCAAAAGCTCTACAGCGTGTTCAGGATGACCGTGAGTCCATCGTGTGGCCTCTGTTGCTCGCCGCGCGCAATGGTCGGTCGCCGACCTTGCATAGGTAGCCCGCGACTTGCAGTCGCGGGCAGGTTCGCCCGAACCGACATTCAACAGAAATGCGTGGGCCACATTGACAAGCGATGGGCTGAGGGTGCACGAAGCCTGTTATTCCCTTTGCAGCAAAAGTCGCCAGGACTCCGTCTCGGATTGCTCCTGGGTGAACTGGATCGTGGCAGCAGCGACCGCCCCTGCACTCACCGCCTGCAGGGTGTTTTGGAGTGCATTCGAGTCCGCCTGGTTGAGCGTATCGAGGGTCGCGTAAGCGCCGAACAACGCGCCCAACAGAATCGCTTTCTTGCTGCCACGGCCTTGCAGCACCAACGCTGCGATGGCTGCCGCGACGGGGCTTGCTGTCTGCCGGTTCACGATCTTGTTGGCCACCTCTGCCACATCCATGTTCTGGGTGACACGCCGCACGAGTTCCTTTAACTCCGCCTGGTCTTCTGTGGTCAACCCCAGCACACTAAGCCGTGGTTTGAGAACGGCAGAGGTGAACTGATGGATGTCAATGTCGCGGAAGCTGTGTTCCGTTCGATCGACATGGCAGTCCTCCCGCTTGCATGTGAACACGCACTTATTCACACGTGACAGGGGTGAAGATGGTAGGAGAGCGATGACAGGAGCATTATAGTTAGGGGAAATCGGTAGAGATCCTGCGGCATGCATGCCGCGTCGCCGGGCGTGTCAGCTCGAATGGACGTTAGCGCACATTGCTCCCAGCCCCGATCGCGAGATGGCGTAGCTGGAGGGTCGAGCCATCAGACGGGTTGTAACACCTGGCTATCCTGAACGTGCTGGAGAATGTCCCCACCCGCGTTATCGCCAAGAAGACGCCCCCGGGGACGGGGGCTGTGAGCGAAGTGAATGGCGGAAGGCAATGCCCCCGACCGCGCTGTCGCCAAGAAGATGCCCCCGGGGACGGGGGCTGGGAGCAGCGTGGAGGGCGACAGAGGGAGCTTATCGGACGAGCCGAACGCCTGAGCGCTGGGTACTCAGTACTCAGCACTCGGTGTTCGGACAGATGGAAAAACCTTCAGTCGCGGAGATTTCGACCTCTGCCGTTCTCAAACCACGGCTTGAGGATCATGTTGGCCCCGATGAGGATGAGCAGGATGGCCAGGAGCGGTAAGTCCACGCCGAGCAAATCACCCACCCCGGCAAACAGGGCCAGAATCCCCAGGCCGACGGTGAAGGCGCTCATCTTAATCTGGGACCAATAGCGGGCGGCGTTCAAGCCCAGCATGATCAGCCCCGCCCCGATCAGCCACACGCCGCCTGGGACCTGCTCCTGGGGCACGAGCCCGAGGCCGCCGAGCATGATCAGGAACAATCCCCAGCCGATCGCTTCCAGGCGTTTGTTCAGTGCCTGCTGTTCTGTCTCTCGAATATCCTGAGATGGGATCACTTGTGTACTCATTTCCGTTTCCTCTCTGAGCGTGTCGCTAGAGTGTCGCTCAGTCGCTGCCAGGATAGTGAGTTCTTAAGCGGCGGTCATCGGTTCAACGATGGACCTCGGCCTAATAAAAAAGACCGATATTAAACACCCATCGTTTCAGTAAAACCTTAAAGTGGATCCTGTCGAGCGCAGATAGGGACGGCGTAGCTGGGCGGATGGCAACACCCGGCTAGACTTGAGCGCACAGGGGAATGTCCCCGACCGCGTTGTCGCCAAGAAGACGCTCCCGAGACGGGAGCTGAGAGCAAAAGGAGAGACGCGGTCTGCGAGCAACCAACTGCGTTGTCGCCAAGAAGATGCTCCCGAGACGGGAGCTGAGAGCAAAAGGAGAGACGCGGTCTGCGAGCAACCAACTGCGTTGTCGCCAAGAAGACGCCCCCGGGGACGGGA
>JAMDDR010000210.1:4367-12829 GCA_023488685.1 Chloroflexota bacterium
GTACTCCGTACTCGGAACTGACAACCGCCGGTTGTCAGTTGTCAAAACCCCCTGACATCTGTTGTCAGTTGTCAGTTGTCAAAACGCCTGACAACCGCGCCTGTGCACTTGGAACTGAGTACTGAGCACCCTGCACTTCGCACTCGGTACTCAGCACTCAGCGCTCGGAACTGCCTGTTGTGACTACTCTTCGGTAATTTCAATCGAGATGAGTTGCTCGCCCGGCTCCCTGGCACGGCCGGGGTCGCGCTCGGGGATGGCGTTGACCACGTCCATGCCTTCGACCACCTTGCCGAACACGGCGTGCTTGGTGTCCAGGTGCGGGGTAGGGACATGGGTGATGAAGAACTGGCTGCCGTTGGTGTTGGGGCCGGCGTTGGCCATCGACAGGATGCCGGGAGCGTTGTGGCGCAGGTCTTTGTGGAACTCGTCCGCCGATGAATTACCAAAGTGGTATCACTGCACCTCTGCCCTTTGACGCGTTTGAGGTAGTCCAGGTAGGTCTCGTTCTTGCGTATTGTCCTGTCGTGTTTATAAAACCCCGCTCCCCGTAAGTGGCTAATCTTGTTGTAGATGACCGTCCACCGCCTTTCCGGAAAGGCCGCAGCAATCTCCACCTGGGGTACATTTGCATCCACCATCTCCGTAAGGCACTCGGTCTCCCACCTAAACCAACCAACCCCATGGTTTGTGCTTCGCGGCAAAGTGATTTCATCGTTAGTGTCGTCTCGCCACTGAATTACCAATCGCAGTTCGCCGCTGCCTAAGTATGTAGTCTCCACTCGTTGGATGAAGGCTTGGAGCACCACCCGCTTCTCGTCTCTCGACATCTTGTTCCATTTCTCCAATGCAGGGCCGCAAGATGCTTTGAGGTTGAGCACGGCTTTCAGTTGCCGTTCCTCGTCGTCAAGCTTTGCCAGTTCGGCTGTCAGCTGGGCATGTTCATCCTGAGTAGCCTTATATTTCTCTTCGACAGCATTAATCATGGCTGGAAGCGTCAACGTCTTCAAGCTCGCGACCAGATTTGCCATGTCCTGCTGCAAAGATTCGAGTTGTGTCCTCTTGCGCTTTCGATCTACTTGGGCATTCTCGGCAAAGGATTCAAGCGTCTGCCCCCATTTCTGTGGATCAAATGTGGCCGACAGCTTTTGCCGAAGAAGCCCGACGACGGCTTTGTCCACATATGGAGCGTTCTTTGACCAAAGACATCCTGCCGCAGGGCCGGGATTAGTGAATTGATATGCGTAGTTGTTCCGTTGGCTGGCCCAATCCGTGCCGACCCGGTGCCACTTCCCATCAAGTGTTGTGAATAGAGCATCCCGCTAAGCAATGGGCGCTCCACACCCCGACCCACTTCACGCGACGGTCGCGCATGATCAAAGGCCGGTGTGTAATCCTTGTTCGGCGTTCCATCGATGCTGTATTGGCAAAGATAGTTAAACGCTCTCATAAACGTCTCGACCGGTACGATGGCCGGATGATTATTCCAGCGCACCACTACACTGTTTACGGCCCAATGCCCAATGTAGGTCACATTGGTGAGCAACTTCAACAATCCCAGCCGGGTCGGACAATATCGACCATCTAGATGGCGCATTCCATAGACGATCTTGTATCCTTCGGGTGGTATACATTGCCTCGGTTCAGGGAACCAGGGGCCGTGCTGCAAGATGTGACGTACCGTCGCGCGGACGTTTCCTGCGTGTTCCAAAAATACCTTGAAATACTCGTTCATCACTTCAGAGTAGGGAGCAAACTCGACGAACCGGCGCCAGTTCTCATTCTTGGTGCCATCCGTCAATGTCTTGCGCATGTCCACCATGAAACCAGGGGGCATAGTTTGTCCAGCCCAACGCCCTTCCATGCGCAGACGCCGGATGGATCCGTGCAACCTCCCTTGGATAACAGACTTGATGTAGTCAGCCGCCATCTCGCACTTGTAGCGAAACTGGCGTTGGTAGAAGTCGCCCATCTGTGGGTGGGCGAAATCGTAGACTACGCTGGGCGTGAGCACGTAAACATACGCTTGCTTGCAGGCATGGATAAACGTGTTCACCTGGATTTGGGTTTGGTCGCGGAACAGCCGATCCTCGTCCTGTGCCGCCACGGTACCAATTTGACGGCTGACGATGAGGTCGAACAAGCGACTCATGCCTGCTCGCTCCTCGATCCTCTTCTGTCCACTTACACCCTCGTCAGTGTCGATCACGATAATTTTATCGTCTGCCCAACCCCGTTTCCGTAGCAGATTTGGCATGTCAACCGTTTGGATAAATGTGGAGATATTGCCCACTTGGGGCTCGGTCGATTGTCGGTAATAGACGGCCACGGGCTTGTCGAGCGGCGGCGAGGAAATGCCATCACTGTAACCAGTGCTTTCACTCGGTAATGGCTTATACCTTCTCAGCATCACAACCTCCCTTCCCGGGATCTCGGCCGGTGAATACCTTCCCAGCCGTGTATTCGCGGATGTAGGCTTTAACCAACACCTCGTAAGCACTCTGCAGATCAATACCGCTAGGCACTTTGGTGTTTTGTGGTTGAGCTTGAATAGTCTGGGTTGGTGCTTCGACGAGGGGCTTCATGGGTAGCGGCTACGCTAAGTAATCATCAACTTTCTCCGGTTCGATCTCGGTAGCTTGACCGGCTTCACCGATCAGATAAAAGCGGCGACGTGGCGGTAAAGCGAATGGCTCAGCTGTGGCATCCATAGCCGGTCGGTAGGCATGTGGCTGGCGGGCCGGATAGTCAAACCATCCCGGCGGTGGCCAGGGCATGCCGTAATGCGGACCCATGTCTGGGTGGCGAGTCTCTTCGCGACCAAGGCGTATGGCCAGGTAAGTAATCAGTGCGGCGCCGGGAGCGGCAATGATGAGACCCAGTGTAGCCCCCGCCAGCAAGGCAATGGTGTACTGATCAATCCGTGTGCCGATCACCACCGCCAGGATGACGAAGAACAAAATGATGGCGATGGCAAGGGCTTTGATGAGTTTGTCCATAGTCAAGGTTTCCTTTAGGTGAACACGGATATGTCACCGCGCGGGCCGGTGGCGACGGCTGTTTGGATGTGGCGTAGACGCAGATGGCTGGCCTGTGTTCGCGGACGAGCGGTGGAAATCGCGCAGACACTTCATGCCCCTGCGGCCCAGCACTTTGAGCCGCTGATCCTGGGGAATGTTGAGGACTTCGCACACATCGTGCAGCACCCACAGCAAGGGCACTTCAACCTGGCTCAAGGGTTTGCCTGCTTGCCGTTCGCACTGGCGGCGAAAGATGTGGAGCTTATCAGCGGTCGTCATCTGGCTACCTCCGTACAAGTACGTCGGCTTTCCCAACTTGCCCCGCCAAAGCCAACAAAAAACGGGCGACCCTTGCCGGTGATATGTAGCAAGGACTGCCCGCTTTAAGTAAAATGTGGCTAGCCTTGCCGATGGTTACGTCATCGGTTGGGTCAGGGCTGTGTGAGTGTTACCAGCACTTACTCAGCCCGCTTATTAGGAATAATATCCTAAATACACTTAGGATATTACCCCAAAATCAGACTGGCGTCAAGAGGTTCTTCTACCTTTGGCGCCGTGTCGCTTGTCTTCTTTCTGTGCTTGAGCTGCTTTCTGAGCGTATTCTAAAATGGAGTTTCGGTCTATCCAGTAATGCCCTCCCCTCTTCTCGGCTTTAATCTTCTTCTGCCGGAGAAGGTCTCGCAAATGTGCCAGGCTATAGCCGGTGATCTGGCTTGCTTCGTCGGTAGTTATCCAATCAGCCATGATGCCCATTCTAGTTATTAAAGAGGTGTTGCTCAATATGTCCATCAGCCTTGCCCTACCTAATCAAGAACGGTGTGGGTGTGTTGATCATGGGCAACCAGAGAACTACAATGGGTTGAGAACTGACGACCGATTATTGAGCATTGTCAGGATCTTCTATGCTTCAAAGATACAGGTTTTTCCTGTTACCAGGCATCATTTTGAATGGTCTCATCGGGTTACTAATCCTCTGGTTAGCTCTCCCCACGCTTGGTCACTTCCCCAATTGGGACTCAATTCAACTACTTGCCCAAGCTACCGTCTTCTGGACCGCGGCCTACACGACTTGGCGATTACCATCATCGAGCGCTGACCAGAGACAACGCAGTTTCAGCTTTTTCCTAATCCTATTTGTCATTAATCTGGCCATACCCATGGCTCGAGTATCGGTCCCGGTATTGCTGTGGTCTGCTCTCGCTCCTCTGGTGGTACTAACCTTCATTCTTGTTAAGACAAAATGGTGGCCTAAACTAGCTGACATTATCTATGTGACCAGCTTAGTTGTTCTCACACCTTCCCTCGCTGTAGGTTTATTCCTCTACATGCGAATGCTTTTCGACTAGCCGGGTCAGCGGCGAACTAGTGGCAGGTATGTTCTTCTGGATTGAACTACGACCAGGTTTGACAAAGGCGATACGTTGTGGCTGGCATCTACGCTGCGAACCGCAAAGTACAGTGACTGGGCGAGACTGAGACCTGATACATCATAGATCTCCAATTGTCCGGCCGGTCCGGGCACAAGGACATCCTGGGCTTGTGTTGCCGTTTGCCAGTTACTGTTGGTGATGGGTATAGGCGCATAGCGAATCTCATAACGGGTCACACCTCCGCTTCCACCAGTATCAGAGGGAGCGGTCCACCTCAAACGAACGCTATTGGGTCGGTTTGGTTCGGTCGTCGCTGCCAGATTCGTAATCGGCATCGGTGGGATTGTGTCCAGTGGTGACTGTAAGGTGACTGTGGGCGAGACTTGCGTCTCGAAACTGCCGTCACCATTTCGGTCTAACTGTAGAGTCATGTTAGGTGCTTGCGTGGCTGCCGCTTGTGTTAAGGAAGCTAGCTGATTGAACACTATTTGCCCGACTGTCTGTGGCCCGAAAGCGATATCGGTGTGCCAAGCTCCATAGGAGGAGCTAGCCGCGAAATCGGACATGCCCACTGCAAGGCTGAACTGACCTGAGCCGTGACTTCGAAGTTCAATCCTATAGCCTTCTGTTAGTGAGGCTGGCGAAACACGGATATACTGGGATGGCTCACCAGGATCAATCCGGAATTCACTGCCCGGAATTTGCAGGTCCACACCGCCTGAGGCATTTGGCCCAACATGGCGGTTTTGAGCGTCATACAAATGCAGATCGAGAGCACCTGTTATATCCGCCTGGAGCGAGTGGTTGAGGTTAATCCACCAAATGCTGTCATCCTGTAGAGATCGCATCCACACCAGCGGATCATTCCATTTCTGGCCGCTTGAGTTGAACCTTGGACCATCTGGGGCGTCGCCCCCCAGGAAGCCAATGGGCCAGCCATCGTGTCCCCATCGGCCTTGATAGTTAATCCAGCTGGGAGAGCCAGTGCTAAGGATATAGGGGAACGGCTCACGCCATCGTGTAAGTGTGTTTGGCGCGTAGCGATAGATGTTGGTGTCATCTATATCGGGTGGCAAGATGACGGTGCCGCTGCCGACAGTCTCATCTGGGAAAGCCCATGGGCGGTAGGTGCCAGGGCTAAAGTAACTGGCGTGTGACCCTTTACCCACAAACACCCATGGGTGTTCGCCAGTGTGGAACGAAAGGCGCTGCCAATCCAATCTGGTTCCCCATTTATGCTGTGCATATCCGAGGCGTACTGGGGTGTCATTCCGATCTCGATCTAACACGACTTGCATCATTTCCCAGTCGCCTTCATGTTTGTTGTACCAGTTGTTGAAGTAATAGAAGAACCAGTACTGCACAACAGTGCAGTGACTGCATCCATCCAGATTTTGCTGGCCATCCTTGTCCACGACTCGCGCATATAGAAAAGCGGGGTAAGTATTTCGATCCAACTGCGCATAGTAGTTCTGATAAACCTGTGAGTCACCTGTGAGCGGGTTTGGTGACTTGTTTTCTATGTCGAGGTAATACTCTTTATTCAGATACTGACTTTCATTGAAAGTTGTCTCAGTCGGGTTCTCGACGACCACCTGATTACTACCACTTTTGAGTTGGCTATCGTTGAGCAAAACAGTTACCCGGTTTGGCCAGAAAATATCGTTTGGGTGAACAAAGACAATGGGTGAGAACCGTTTGGCTAGCCGCTGCTCGCGGGTCTCAGGCTGGGATAGGGGGCACGCCGTCAAGGAGACATCATCAATGTACCAACGTGTAACCCAAACGCTGTCTGTTTCGGCTGCAAAGTAGATTCGGACTGTCTGTCCAGCGAAGTCTGACATATCCCAGGTAAAGGGCTGCCAAACGTCTGGTGGATTCCGACTGTAATAATGGCGGTTGTCATTCACGTCAAGTGTTCGCAACAATGAACCGGTCTGATTTCGGATCTGAATATGCAAGATGTCATAGGCCACCGCACTGCTGTCTTCACTATAGATGTTGTAATACAGGGCAAGGACTGGACTTTGCGAATAGAGGGATGGTATCTGAACCTCTTGGAATAGGTAATAACTTTGGCTATTGCCATTTCCCAGAACAGCCACTTGGCTGCCCCAGTGGGGGAATGAACTATTCACAGCAACATTACTACTCTGCTGCCACCCCTGATTGCCAGCCTCGAAACCACCATTGGTGACATACTGGTTGCACAAGATACCGCTCTGTAGGGTGAAGGGCTTGGCTGTGAGGTACACCCAGTTGCCATATAAAGGCTGTATCCAGAATTCCACTTCCCATTGCCCTAATTGAAGACTGTAGCCGTAGTTAGACAGCCAGCTTGAAGCTTGAGCATCGATTGCGCCATAGGTCCACCAAGGACTAATGCTGTCAAAGTAGGTCCCATCGGGCTGGATCCAACGGAAGCCCCATCGCAGCGTCTGGCCGACATAGTCAGCTTTGGCATAGACCCAAGCGTATACAGCGTAATCGGATGTAAAAAACGTGCTTGTTTCTAACATCGGCTCAAAGGTCTGTTCATGGATAGATTTGGCCGTCGTTGCACGCACTAGGCTCATCGCTGGACTTTGTGGGCGATCCTTTGGCACCGGTTCACCTGTGTCAGGAATCGCTCTTGTGTCAATCGTTATGGCGTTGGACAAAAAGCCCCCAACTTGAGCAGTCATTTCCTGCACGACAGTTGAGGCCCGCGAAACATACGGGGTAAGTAGCAGAGCAACTGCCAAAATAACACTAACGAGGCTCGACTTGGATCTCACGGCTCCTCCAGAGAGCTGCTTTGCTCAGCAAATGCAGGGCAAGAACTCAGCCAAACCACGAAGCAAAATCCCCAGAATCGTCCATGGCAAGCTTTAACCGTGACCCCAACTCCGGCTCGGTGCTTGTGCGATAAAGGGCACGATGCAGGTATCGTTGTAAGGGGAGAGACTTCCATAGTGTACTGCGAATTTCACTGGAACAGTAGTCACCCTCTTCTCCCGGATGTGCATCACTTGTGCGTGGGGAAGTCCGAAGTAAGTAACAATAAGAGCTTTACCTATCCTTCGACGGAAGTGCCGTGCCTGCTGCGCTGAGCGGGCACGTTTGTAGTATCATCCGGCCTTAGAACATGCGTTCTAGTCGGGTCGCCTGCGTCTTAATCGATCATTTGCCGTTGCAGGTTGAGCAACGGCTTGACCCATCCCTGCGTGATGCCCCCGTGATCGTCTCTGGCCTGGCTTGGAAGGCGGACGTGGTGCTGGACGCCTCGATGCAAGCTATTGGTGCAGTTCCCGGCATGAGTGTGCGACAGGCCCAACAGGTCTGCCCCTTTGCAAGAGTGATTTCACCACGCGAGGAATTGTATTTTGTCCAGCACGACATCATCGAAAAGAAGGAAGCCGTTCGGACTCGCCACCAGTTGCTCCTGCACGTTCTCCCAGACCAGGCGCGGCGGGAGGCGGTCTCCCGCCAGGTAGCGGTTGATCGCATCATGGCCGAACCGCTCCGAATGATCGGTGAAGTTCGTCAGCGTGTAGTTGATCTAACTGCTCAGCAGATACTGGCAGTAATCCAGACGGGTCACCTGCTCCTGCCTTCTCTGTGCCATACCGGCATTATGCTACGCGTTTATGGGGACTTTGTGTAAGTCCAGAAAAGGTCTATACTTTTTCTAAGAACCTTCGGTTCACAACCTTATCCGGCAGGATACGCTGTAACTCCATATAAGCCCTATACAAGCGCCTATGCCCGAGCATGGAGCCCCTTCGAGCTTGTAGAACAGCAAGAGATGACAAGGAGCAACGTGCAGTGTTCAACATTATTGATTTCCTGAGACGATTTCGCGGAGCTTCGGATGATGAGTTGGAGGAACTCGACCATGCGTTGGACGAGCAGATCCCTAAAAAAACTCGAACGAAGCTTGAGCGTGAGATTGAAAGGGCTTATACTTTAGTTTCGGCTAATCATGTTTGAGTGGGCTGGCCAACAGGGGCTGGTGAATGAACCGCGGGTTGCGAAACGGCCTGTTTTGTCCGACGATGAGCCAGAACGCCTTTTGGCAGATGATCGGTGC
>JAMDDR010000176.1:0-11546 GCA_023488685.1 Chloroflexota bacterium
GACGGTGTTTGTGTCGGGCGGGCCGATGTATGCCGGCAAGACCAGCGACGGCCAGACGGTGGACCTGATCTCCGTGTTCGAGGCGGTCGGCTCGGTGTCGGCGGGCAAGATGGCCGAGACGCGCCTGACCGAGATGGAGCGCGTGGCCTGCCCCACCTGTGGCTCGTGCAGTGGCATGTTCACCGCCAACTCGATGAACTGTCTGTGTGAGGCGCTCGGCATCGCGCTGCCCGGCAACGGCACCGCGATGGCACTCAGCCCCGAACGCGAGGCGCTGGCGCGCTGGGCGGGCCAACAGGTCTTGTGGCTGCTGGAACACAACGTTTGCGCGCGCGACATTGTGACGGCAGAGAGCCTGGATAACGCGTTGACGCTGGACGTGGCGATGGGTGGCAGCACCAACACCGTGTTGCACACGCTGGCGATCGCGCGCGAGGCGGGTATCGACTATCCTATTGCGCGCATCGACGCGATCAGCCGGCGCACGCCCACCATCTGCAAGGTATCACCCTCCAGCCACTACCACATCGAAGACGTGACGCGTGCGGGCGGCATCAGCGCGATTCTCAACGAGATGAGCAAGAAACCTGGCGCGCTGAACCTGGATTGCCCCACGGTGACCGGCAAGACGCTGGGTGAGAACGTGGCTGGCTGCGAGAGCAAAGACCCGGCCTGCATCCGCCCACTCGACAACGCCTATAGTAAGGATGGCGGGTTGGCGATCCTGTTCGGCAATCTCGCGCCGGAGGGGTGCGTGGTAAAGGCTGCCGGCGTGATGCCGGAGATGATGACGCACAGCGGCCCAGCGGTGATCTTTGAGAGCCAGGAAGAGGCGTGCGCGGGCATCCTCGAAGGTAAGGTTCACGCTGGCGACGTGGTGGTGATCCGCTATGAAGGGCCGAAGGGTGGCCCTGGCATGCAGGAGATGCTCAGCCCGACGTCCTACATCATGGGTCGCGGGTTGGGCAATAGCGTGGCGCTGATTACCGACGGCCGCTTCTCCGGCGGCACGCGCGGCGCGTGCATTGGGCACGTCAGCCCGGAGGCGGCGGCGGGCGGCCCGATCGGGTTGGTCGAGCCGGGCGATCGCATCACCGTGGATATTCCCAACCGCCAACTGGTGTTGCACGTGGACGATGCCGAATTGGCGCGGCGCAAGGCTGACTGGAAACCACTCGTGCGCCAGAATTTGCCCAGCTACCTGAGCAAGTACACCAAGATGGTGACCAGCGGTAGCCAGGGGGCCGTGTTGCAGTGGTGAAGCGTAAAGAGTAAAACGTAAAACGCAAGACGGGGAGAGTTTTTATGGAACCCGCTGGGGAGGAGCCTGGCGGGTTTTTGTTTGCCAGGCATGCCTTGTGACGCTCCCTACACTCTAAAGGGCGAGGGCTTCTTGGGCAACGCACGATGCAACCATCCACGTTAGCGCCCAACGGGTGCGTCCCACCCAAAACTGATGCACCCAAGATGCGAGCTTTGCAACACCCCATGTGTTTTACGCCGCGCAGGATTTCAGCGTGGTAACCGGCAACACAAGCTCTGTTAAGGTGCGGCCTTTCAGCCCACCGTGTTCATATTGTAGTACGTTTGTTGGCCTTCGGTGGGCGAAGGCCAACAAGAAACCCGCCTTATCCACTGCCGTTCAAAACGGCGTGGCTTGTGGCGGGTTTCAATCAGTCAAGCACTCAGGTGCGTCGCAACGCGGGTTCAGGCGGTGGAATCAAGCTGGCGCGTTTCGTATGCTCCTGTGTGTCTCGGCGTCACAGGCCAGTAGACTGAGAGAGGGAGCGTGTATGGAACCAGGTACGGGTGAGCGGGCTCTCGCGGCGATGCTTGGGATCAATCCGCCGTTCGAGCAGCTTATCGCGCCGGGCGGGAATGGCTATGTTAGGCAGATTGTCTTCGATCTGCCCGCGGACGTGCAGCAGGCTGAGCTGTTGATTACCGAGGGGTGGTTCTCACAACCCCACCCAGCCTCCCCTTGGCAAGGGGAGGAGCCGCGCCAATCTCCCCTCCTTACGAAGGAGGGGTTGGGGGTGGTTCGTGACTGTATCCGCCTATCGTGCACCGGGTGAGTGCCTGGCGTTCGTCGTGTGGCGGTCGGGTGGGAGTCTGTGTGGGTGTGTTACATTTCTGTTCAGCATAGGAGCAAGCGATGCAACAAACAAGCCGCGCCCGGGCGTGGCAACTGGTCGGTGCCACACAAACTTCGTTGCAGGAGATGGCATGTCCGATTCGGCGTTGAGTACAACTTCGGCGTTGAGTACAACGATGAGTCGCCTGCCCGGCGCATGGCACCTGGGGCGGGCAACGTTGCGCGATGTGTTTGTCGCGCTCACTGGTTTTTATGGCGTCTGCACGGCATTGTACGTGTTGATGCACTTCAGCATTGGCGAACAGTTGAGCCTGGTTGCGTTCCTTAATAATTTCATGCCGGTGCTCCTGCTGCCTGCGCCACCATTGCTGCTGGCGTGCCTGTTGTTTCGCCGCTGGCGTCTGGTGTTGGCTCTGCTGCCATCCACGGTGATGGTCGTCCTATCGTATGGCCCTTACTTCATGCCGAATTTCACGCCGAGCCATGCTCACGCGGGGGCCAATACCGCACCGTTGACGTTGCTCACCTTTAACATGCACTCCGAGTTCGAAGCCCTTGCGCCGATGGTTGACCTGATTCGCAGCGCCGATGCCGACGTGGTCGCGATGCAGGAACTCAGTCCGGAGGCGGGACGCGCCCTGGTCGCCGCACTGGGTGACCGCTACCCGTACCGGGCGCTGCATACCGATGAAGAGACGGACTATGTCCAGGGGCAGGGTGTGCTCAGCCGTTATCCGATCCTGGAGGATGAGTATTGGATCGCGGGGCACGGACAACAACGCGTGGTGCTGGATGTGGGCGGCATCCGTGTGACGCTGTACAACGCCCACCCTGCCCATCCTTTTGTGACGAGGGAGGACGGCACACAGTTCGTCCCTGAGCGACGCAGCCAGGGCACCGACGATATTCTGCGCCGTGCGGCGGAGGAAACCGGTCCCGTCATTCTGGCCGGGGATTTCAACATGACCGATCAGACGGATATCTATGAGCGCGTTGCAGCGCGCTACCACGATACCTTTCGCGAAGCTGGCTGGGGATTGGGGTTCACATTCCCGGAGTCAGGCCTGACCGTCCTGGATTCGATCATCGTGCCGCTGGCACGCATCGACTACGTGTTTCACGGCGATGGTGTGCTGAGCCTGGCGGCGCGCGTGTGGCCCACGTCGGGTGGGTCGGATCACCGTCCGGTATTTGTGGAGCTTGCCGTGCAGAGACGTTAAGCACTGCCATGGCATGACATAGGACGCGCCCAACACATATCCGGGCATCTGCCTCTACAATATCTGTACATACAAGGCGTGCATGCTGGTCGTTTGCGTTCCATCATCATGAGGGGGGTATGCGCTGTCCTAAGTGTGACCATCCTGTATATCGCAGCACGGAACCGTGCCCGAATTGCCGGTTCAGCGGCGACGCCGCGCTCATCGACGAACTCGACCACATCAAGTGGCTGTTGGGGCAAATTGGGGCATGGAGCGCGATCGGGGCGTGGGCGCGCGACACGATTGCGCAGCGCTATAACATGCGCCGGAGTGTGCTGGAACTCACGCTAGGCTTGCGCCTGCCGCTGTTTACAGATGATGAGGCGCGTCGTGAATGGCCGGATCTCCGGCGACGCGAGCACCTGGCGCGCGAATTGGTGCGGCTCTCCTCCGCCGGGCTGCTACTCGCACCCGCGGTGCAGGCGCTGAGCGATGCGTTCGGCCTGCACCCCAGGCAATTGGACGACCTGCGCGAACGGTTTACGACCCACGCCCGCCTGCGCTATCCAAACACCCGCGCCGAGCAACTGGAATGGTCCCGCTACCTGTTGCAGGCACTTGATTTTCTCGGCCGGCAGCATGGCTTTGCTTCACCTGAGGCTGAGGCGCAGGTGCGCGCGCCCGTACTGGCTGAGATCGAGCGGCTGGAAATCAAACTCGGTCTGCGGTCGCGGGCGTCTGTAGGACAAGCCACCCGAACACAATTGCGTGAAGAGGCGGTTGCGACCGCCGCAGCGGCCGAAAAGGCGATGGCCGTGGATGCAGCAACTGAAGGTGGGGTCCCCTCTCCGCCTGTGCCGCCGCCACCGTTCCTGGATCGCCTGTGGCGTTCGCTCGTTTCGGAGCGCACGTTGCAAGCCGTGTTGTTCCTTGGCATCTTTCTGCTCTTCGCGGCTGCCGTCTCATTCGTGATCTGGGGCTGGGCGACATTTTCGGTGCCGCTGCGCATCGCCATCCCGGCTGGCTTCACGGCGCTATTCTTCGCGCTGGGCGAGTACGTTCGTGCCCGCATCAAGCTGTATCGTTCGGGCGTCGCATTGAACGCCATTGCCGCGTTGCTCATCCCCATCGACTTCTACACTGTGTACGCCAATGTCGCCATCCGCCACGAGGATGCGGCGCTCTTCTGGCTGATCGTCTCATTGGTTTGCCTGCTGGCCTACGTCGCCGTTGCACTGCTCATCCAGAATCGTTTCTTCGGCTACCTGGTCGGCGTTGCCACGGGCAGTACTGCGCTGGCGCTAGTCGAACTATTGCACGAGTACGCCGGCCTGTCTCTCGACTGGCGCCCTGCGGCACTCTCGCTGGTGAGCACCGGTCTGATCGTGTTAGCCACACGCATGGATCGCCACAGCGTCAAATCGGCTGCTGTCTCAACTGCTGTCTCAACCGCTGTTCGAGTGCAGGTTCTCGCCGAGCCGTTCCGGTATCTGGCGCTGCTCACGGCGGGCGTTTTGATGCCGTTGACGTTTGGCCTGCGTTACGTGGGCCGCGCCGGCTACGACACATGGCATGACGCCATGTCGGTATGCTGGTGGCTGGGTGGGTTCGTGTTCGGCTGGGGCGCTGTGTTTTACCGCAGTCGCAGCCTGGGTGTCCTGGCGGCGGTTTCACTGCCCGCGTCCATATACTTTGCGCAAGCCGCATTGTTCCAGCGCGCCGGCATTCGTCCGGCCTGGCACGCCCTGGGCTGGGCCTTGCTGGTTCCTATCTACTTCCTGGTTGCATATCGTCTGTTGCCCCGTACCGATGACGCCGTCTTGCGCTGGTACGGGCGCACTGCCGCGGGTTGGGGTGTGGCCCTGTCGATCCTGGCCGCAGTGTGGTCGCTCACCGACCTGACCAGCGGCACAGCCGCCGCCGCCAGCCACATGGTGTTGGCCGGCGCGATGGTCCTGGCGGCGCTGTGGTGGAAACGCCCGCGTTATCTCTATGCTGCATCATTCCTGTCGTTCACTGCCTGCACCTTTGCCATGGTGGAAGTCGGGCTGGACCTATCGCAGGTCGGTGTTGGCTGGGCGTCACTATCGCTCGTGCACGTGATCGTCGCGTTGCTGGCTGGCTCAGATTTCCGGGGCTTCCTCCCAGGCCAGGCCCGGACACGTGAGACGCCATTGGACCCCGCAGGTCTCGCGCATCCGCTGGTCATCGCCGGCTTTGTCATCGCTGCGCTGGCCCTGTTGCCCGGCCTGTTCCCTTACGACGGCAACACGCTGGCCTATACCCTCGGACACTGGTTGGGGCTTTCCGCCTGGAGCGCGTTGTTGGCGCAGCGCGGCCGTGCTGGTTTTGTGTCCGGCGAGACGGATTCCGGGCATATGCGTGTGGGAATCCGGCGCGCGGTGCAAGCGCTGCGCCCGGCCGTCTTTCACTGGTTCACAGCAGTCCCGTTGCCCTTCTGGATATGGGTGCTGCTCAGCAATCGTGGCCCGTTGAATTCACACCTGCCGCTCGTGTTGACGGCGCTGGCGCTGGGCATGCTGTTGATCAGCTACCACCTGCGTCGCCGGGGGGATACGTCGCACTGGCCCTGGTATGGGATGAGTGTGGCCGTCAGCGTGGCCGCTCCGATCAGCGCCTTTGCCGTCGCGCCCGAGAGTGTGGCGCCCGGTTTCAGCCTGCTGGCATTGGGATTGGCCTATGTCGCGGACGCATTCCGCAACCAGGTGCGTGGGTCGCGGAGCGCCTGGCTGCCATTGGCGCCGGGCGCGCTGGCGCTGGCATGGGGGAGTGCGCTGTTGCTGGAGTGGTTGCATGTCCCCACGCACGGGGTGAACGTGGCGCTTGTGCTGCTGGCAGGTGTGTACCTGGTAGGTGGGCTGTCCATCGAGCCACGCAAGCGCTCCTGGGTCCGGTTGTCGCCCATCTTCACACGCCGTTTCATGTCCCCGCTCTACATCGCCGCGCACGTGTTGGCGTTGGTCGTGTTGGTGCGCATCTACGGCGATACGCACACGTTGCTGGCGTTACCTGCGACGGATGAAGCCCTGGTGTGGGCGGCGCTGTGCCAGGTGTTGCTGGGGGTCGCTTACGGGTTGGTCGCGTGGGGCACTTACGACGAGCGGTGGGCGCACGTGGCGGCGTGGTTGGGTGTAGCAGGGGGTGGCCTTATCGCGATCGCCTATTCGACCGGGCAGGGCTCATCTGCAGCCAAGGCGGCACTGATGGCGATTGCGCTCGTGTTGGCAGAACGGGCGTTGTACAGACTTAAGACCCCCGGTTTCTTTGCACGAGTCGAAGTTCAACATTGTATCTATGGAGAAACCGGGGGTCTTTTCTCAGCGCTTGCCCGCCTGGCCTGGCGGCTTTACAGGCGCCCGCTCCTGCTGACGGGCTGGGTCGCGTCGGCGGGTGTGATCGGGTTGGCGTTGGTGCGCAATCTGGTGCTGCTGGGTGGCGGGCGCGTGCAGCAATGGTGGGCTGCGGTGGCGCTGCTGATGATGGTTGCGCTGTATGCGCTCTCCGCGCGGTTGTTCCGGCGCGCGCTGTTCAGTTGGCTCGCGGCGTTGCTGGCCTTCGCGCCCTGGACGATCTTGAGTAACCTGGGCTGGCTGACGCCTTACCGTTTCACATCGCACGGGCTGGCCATGAGTTGGGCTGTGTTAGGGGTCGGGCTGTTCGGGGTCGCGCTGCTACTGCGCCGTTTCGGCGCGCGGTCACATGCGCAGGCATACCAGGTTACGGCACACGGGCTCATGTTGGTGGCGCTGCTTTGGGGCGCGCGCGATAACGGCACGAGCTGCTTCACGTTTGCGCTCGCCATCGGCCTCTATGCCGTGTCGGCACGGGTTGATCTGGCGGCGAGACCCGACCGGCCTTCTATCTGGCTGTACCCTGCGCTGGGTTTGTTCCCCGCCTGGTGTGCCTATCTCATGGCGACGCTCGTGCCGTGGGCACCGCGCGAGCACACTGGTGTGTTGATGCTGGCGCTCGCGCCCCTGGGCATGGCTACCGGTGAATGGCTCAGCCGGCGTTGGCGCGGGAACAGGCTGTTTGGATTGCCTGCTTACCTCACCTGCTATGGTGCGTTCGTCGCGGGCGTGTTGCTCGTATCACATCTCCCGCTATGGCTGGCTGCGGCGCTGGCATACGGCGCGTTGCTCATGCTGGTTTCGGGGGTGCTGTTCCGCCAGGCGGCCTGGAGTTACGTTGCTGCGGTGCTCCTGCCAGTCGCGCTGCTGATCGCCTTGAGCGAACTGGGCGTGCCGGCGAATCGCCACGGGTGGTGGTTGATCGGCCTGGCAGCGGGGTATTTGCTGGGCGCATTCGCGTTGCGGCCCGCGGGCCGCCTGGAACAGCAAGGCGTGCGGCCTTTGCAGATCGTGGGCTTCGCGCTGGTCGCCGCCGGCGTGGCGCTGTCCGGCCAGGATCGCACCGGCGCATTTTGGGGCTATGGCAGTGCCGCCCTGATCTATGCGACGGCGGCGTTCTGGCTGCGCCAGCCGGCGCTGCTGTCGCCTGCCTGCGTACTGGCGCTTGTGCCCTATGCGGTGGCCTTGCGCGAGGACTCGCTCGCGCCGCAGTACGACGGCCTGGCGCTATACCCTGGCGCAATCGCCATGCTGGGACTGGGCCTATGGCTGGACAGCCACATTGGTCGTTGGCACCTGGCCAAGGCGCCGGCGGGCAAGCCATTGTCTGCCTGGGCCGGCCGTTGGTTGAACGACTGGTCGTTGCCGTTATACACCGTCGGGTTGGGCATGGTGATGGTCAGCCCGTTGTTCGCCACGGATGGCGGCGGGCGGCGCTGGCCGGACATGACGGCGCTCGCTTTCGCGCTGCAGACGCTGGTGTTCGCGTGGGCCATATACCGCTTCCGCCGGCCCATCTGGTTGCTGGCGCTGGTGCTGTCCGCGCACTTCGCCTTCGGTTACACCCTGGATGCGCTTGGCCTGTGGCGTGATCCGACGCAGGCCTGGTTGCGTTTCCTGCTGGTGCCGGTGAGCACGTTGCTGGTCGCGCTGCTGGTCGAACACCGCCCGCACTGGGTCATGCCGCGGGATGGCTGGCGCTGGGCGCAACCGCTCTACGGCCTGCTGCTGTGCGATCTCGTCGTCGGGCAAACGTTGAGCTTCAACGGCACGGCGGCCGGCGCCGCCATCAGCCTGGCCCACGCGTTCGTGCTGGCCGTGTGGGCGACGAATGCGCTGTCGACCGGGTTGGCTTATGCCAGCGCCAGCGCCGCGGTGTTGGCGCTTTTGCAGTGGTGGTTGGCCCAGTCCGTTCCACTCACCAGCCTGCCGGTGGTGATTGCGCAACTGGCGCTGGCGTTTGGGTTGGTCGGATATGCGCTGCGTTGGTTGCGCGCAAGCGTGCAGACGTTGCCGGCCATGCTGGCCCGGCGGATTGAGCTGTGGGCGGCGCCGTTGCAGTGCGCCGGTCTGGGGCTTTCCGTGCTGGGGCTGGCTGCGATGGCGCTGTTGGGTGTGAACCTGGCTGACTGGTCGGCGCGCGCGCTGCTCGGCTTCGCGTTTCGCGACATCGTGGATATGGCGATTGTGCAGATGGCCGTCAGCGTGTTCGCGTTGATCGGCCTGTTGTATCTTACCGCTGCCTTCAGCCACCGCCGGCCACGTTTCGGTTACGTGGCCGTGGCATTGTTGTTGTTTGCATGGAGTCTGCATGCCTTCTACGTGCAACGCTGGGACGATGGTGCGCAGGTGCAGTGGTATGCCTTGCCGGCCGGCCTGTACCTGATGGGGATCAGCTTACTGGAGTGGCAGCGCGGCAATAAGGCACTCGCGCGCTGGATCGATTACGCTGCGCTGGCCTTGATGCTGGGGTCGCTGTTCTGGCAGACGTTGTTATTCGGCTGGCATTACGCCCTGATGCTTGGCCTGGAGGGCGGGCTGTCCTTCTGGTGGGGCAGTGCGCGCAGGCTGCGCCGGTTCCTGTACGGCGGCATGGCGGCAATCGTGCTGGCGACCGCAGCCCAGTTGATCAACTCGCTGCAATCGGTGAACCAGTGGATCGTATTCGGCGTCATCGGTTTGTTGATGGTGATTGCGGGGTTGATCGTCGAACGCCGTCTCAAACAGATCAAGGCCTGGCAGGAAACGCTGGGAGCGTGGGAGTGAGCATATGAAACCGTCCACTCATCAGCCTCAGCGTCGGTTCGAGCGCGCGATCATGATCGGCGGTCTTCTGCTGGCGTTGTATGGGCTACTGGTTGCGCTGGGCGTGTGTTGTGTGACAGCCATCATCTTGTTTGACGGCAGCAGCCAATCGCCGGCCGAAAGCGCCGCCTGGGGTCTGCTCGTGTTTACATTGCTTGCGCTGACACTTGGCGCGGGCAGCGTGGCCTTTTTAAATGGTTCGTCGGCGCTGGCCGGCCGGCCTTCGCGCCCGTTGCGTCTGCCTTCACCGTACCTGTTGGGCGGCGCTGTGGTGTTCCTGATCGCCTTGTCGTTGCCCGGCAGATACAACCCGCTCCTCGCCCCTGTCATGGCCTCGGTCGTTGCGCTGTTGCCCCTGGTTGCCGTCGCATGGTTCAGCGCCGGGGGAGAGGAAGAAGGGCAAGCTGCACCGCTGCTCACGTGGCGGCGCGGATGGGTGGGCCTGGCGGGTGGCGCGACGGTCAGCGTGGGTTTGACGGTTGCGTCGCTTGCCGCCGGCGCGATCGTCGTCGCCGCGCTGGCGCCGGAATCCATCACGAGTGTGGTGACGGGGCTGCGCGCGTTCCACGATGCCGTCGCCGTTGGGTACGTTGCCGCCACGATCACGAGCCGGGGCTTCGTCTTCATGCTGATTGGGCTTGCGTTGTTGCTGCCTGTCGTTTCGGAGTTTGCCAAACCACTGCCGCTATTGCCGCTGCTACGGCGGTTGGAACCGCGCCAGGTGTTTGGCGTGGGCGTGGTGACCGGCGCCGGGTTCGCGGCGGTGGAGACCGTCATACTCGTACTCGCGGTGTTGGTCGTCCGGCAAAACGTTCATACCGCGCTGTCCGATGCCTTGCTTGTATTGGTGCTGCGCGCGGCCGGCAGCGCCATCCACCCACTCACGACAGGTGTGGTTGCGCTGGGCTGGCGTGAAGTGCTCACACAACCGGTCGAAGGCAAGCCGCGCTGGCTGGCCTGCTATGCCGTTGCCGTGGGTATCCAGGCGCTATGGAACGCCGCCTCTCTTACGGCAGTCGGGGTGATCTGGACGCTACAAGCATTGCCGCAGATGAGCGCGGCGCTGCTCGCGTTGCTGGTGCTGACTGCGGCGCTGTTGCTGCCGCTGCCGGCGTGGTGGGCCGGGCGTGCGCTTCCCGGCCGGTTGGCGCACGGTGAGGTGCGCTTTGCCTCATCCAATCGAACGGTGGCGTTGTGGGCGGTGGCATGCCTGCTCGTCGTCGCGCCCACCGTTGTGGTCGTTATTCTTCAGTTAGCGCGGTGAGATCATGATGCGAATCCGGTTCTCTCGGCTCAATGTGCTGATGGCGTGCGTGCTCGTCGCTGCCAACGTGTGGGCGTGGGCAAACGTCACAGCGGCGCTCACACCGCCTTACGTCGTCGAACCCATTCGTGACCCCGAGGTGGTCAAGCTGCTCGATTACATCGCTTCCGGGAATCACTCGGGCGAGACGTGGCAGGTGACGCTGAGTGAACTGGAGGCTGAACAGACGATCACGTGGTATCTGAGGCGTTACCCGCAGATCCCGTTCGAACACCCGCGTATCCGCATGACGCCGGACGATATCCTCGGCGAGGGCGATGCGATGATCGCCGGGTTGCGCGTGCACGTCAGCGCGAAGGCGCGCATCACGCTGGCCGATGGGTTGCCGCAGGTGCAGATCCTGGAACTGAGCCTGCCACTGCCCGCCTCCATTCGCGAGGCGCTGGAGCGCGAGTTGCAGGTTCAACTACGGCGCGCGGACCGGCTGCCGGTGCGGTTCACGACGGCCGAGTGGCGCGCGGGCGAGGTGGTCGTAAGCGGCTATATCCGCTGAATGCTTACTGATCTCTAAAAGAACCCCCGGATCATCAGCAGGAAACCGAAGATGATGAGCGGGATGCCGATCACCGCACCGATGACGGTGATGGTGAGCACCACGCCCACGATCATCAGCACCAGCCCGAGAACGGCCGCGACCAGGCGGCCGGTGAGTTCGAAGATCAGCGTGACCAGGCGCCAGATCAGCCAGAACGGCCACAGGAACCATGGGACTCTATTCTCTTTGCTTGCCATCGTTACCTCCGTACTCT
>JAMDDR010000176.1:11602-12343 GCA_023488685.1 Chloroflexota bacterium
GCGCACTCAAGTGCTCGACGGAGGCTTGCCGTGACGGTATAACCTTGGCTCTAAATGCGACGCATGATATAGAAGGCAATTTTTGAAAGTCGGTCTTGCGGCGTCGGCGGCTGTCTGTAGCACGGGCGGTTACGCTGTCGGCATTGAGCCGCACTGGGTTGAGATTGTAAACAGAGATTTGCCCATTGCACGACTGCCCCAGGCGTTGCTTGGGAAGCGGTTGGTACAAATCAGTGACCTGCACGTCGGGAGTCGAGTGCCGGATGACTATCTCATCCACTGCCTGGATCTCGTCAGGGCGTTAGCCCCGGACATCCTGGTGATGACAGGGGATTTCGTCTCATACCAGGACACAGGACAGATCGATCAGCTCAGGGCCGTTCTGCGCCATCTGCCGCTCGGCAACCTGGGCACGTTCGCCATATTGGGCAACCATGATTATGGTCGTGGTTGGTCCAGGGCCGAGGTGGCTTTGCAGGTGACGCAGGAACTGAACCGCGCCGGTGTTGCGATGCTGCGCAATGAGGTCGCGCAGGTGCAAGGCCTGCAGATCGCGGGGTTGGATGACATCTGGAGCCGCCATTTCCAACCCGAGGTGGTGTTCTCCCGGCTCGATCGAGCCAGCGCGTCCATCGCCCTGGTGCACAACCCCGATGGCGTCGACGACCCCGGTTTCGGCGAGTACGCGGGTTGGGTCCTGGCCGGGCATACCCACGGCGGGCAGTGCAAACCGCCCTTTTT
>JAMDDR010000176.1:12353-12685 GCA_023488685.1 Chloroflexota bacterium
CGTGGATGGGCGAAAGCGCCTGTACATCAACCGGGGGTTGGGGCATCTGCTGCCGGTGCGGTTCAACGTGCGACCGGAGATCACGGCCTTTACGCTGGCGAGGGTGGCGTAACCACTACAAGGTGAGCAGCTCTGGACTTTAAGGATGTGAATTTGGATTGTCACTGACCATTCCCTCCCTCCTGGCTACGTCGAGCAGCCGCTCGTCGGCGCACAAGAAAACGGGAGGCGCTAATCCAGCAGCCGATAGCGCTTGGGTGATCAGCAACGCCGAAGAAAGCTGTACTGCATCGTAGGCGCGCAATGGATAGCGATCAAGCAAAGTACCAGCG
>JAMDDR010000568.1:0-1140 GCA_023488685.1 Chloroflexota bacterium
GCCTCCCTGCGCGCGAGGAATCTCTGCCAACCTCGGCTCAGATCCCTCGCTCCGCTTCGGGATGACAAACGGTATGTTCTGCGCGCTCTTTTGGCGTAAGCGATCCTGGTCTCGGGATGACACATCTACGAATCCACGACTCGTCCTCAAAAGGCCAGGTAATCCCTCACCACCTCGTGGTTGAACTCGTCGATGCGCCCCTGCGTGACCACCTGGCCCGTCTGCATGACGTAGTAATAATCCGCGACGTTGAGTGCGAAGTCGATGAACTGCTCCACCAGCAGGATCGTGATCTCACCCTGCCGGTGCAGTTCGAGGATGATTTCCTCGATCTGGATCATGATCGAAGGCTGGATGCCTTCGGTGGGCTCGTCGAGCAGGAGCAGCTTCGGCTTGCGGATCAGCGCGCGCGCAATCGCCAGTTGTTGTTGCTGGCCGCCGCTCAACGTCCCGGCCACGCGCTTGCGCATCTCTTTCAGGACGGGGAAAAGCGCGTACATCGCCTCGATGCGCTCGACCCGCACGCGCTTGTCCGCGGCCGCCTCGAAACCCATCAGCAGGTTCTCGTACACCGTCAGATGGTTGAAGATGCCGCGCCCCTGCGGCACGTAGCCGATGCCGGACTGGGCGCGCATGTGCGTGGATTGATGCGTGACCTCCTGCCCTTCGAAGACGATGCTGCCCTTGCGCGCCTTGAGCGTGCCCATGATCGCCTTCATCAGCGTCGTCTTGCCCACGCCATTGGGGCCGATCAGGCACACGATCTGCCCCGCGGGCGCCGAGAGGCTGACGTCGTTGACGATGACGCTCTCGCCATAGCTCACCTGAAGGTGTTTCACTTCCAGCATGGTCATCTCCTCCTCAGGATTGCGTGGATGCGCCGGCCGGGGACCGGGAATGCTCGCGCCGTTTGCCCAGGTACACCTCGATCACGCGCGGATCGCTCTGCACGCGCTCGACCGGGCCTTCGCACAACCGCCGGCCCATGTGCAACACCGTCACCGTCGACGCAAAGCGGCGCACGAAGTCCATGTCGTGTTCGACCACCAGCACCGAGCGCTCCTGCGCAATCTGCTGCACCAGTTCCCCCGTGCGGTTGCGTTCCTGGCGCGTCATGCCGGCCACGGGCTCGTCGAGCAA
>JAMDDR010000568.1:1150-4256 GCA_023488685.1 Chloroflexota bacterium
TCTCGCCGTGCGAGAGCAGGCCGGCGCGCAGGTGCGCGCGCTGGCGCAGGCCGATCAGGTCCAGCGTCGCTTCGATCCTGGCCCGCTCGTCCGGTGGAATCCGCTGGGTCAGTTGCTGGATCGATTCGCGGAATCCGATCGCCGTCTCCAGGTTTTCCAGGACGGTGAGGCTGCCGAAGATCGAGGGCGTCTGGAACTTGCGCCCGATGCCCAGTTGCACCAGCCGGTGCTCGCTGCGATTCATGCGCGTGACGTTCCTGCCGTCAAAGACCACCTGGCCGCTGGTGGGGCGCGTCTTGCCGGTGATGATGTCAAGCAACGTCGTCTTGCCCGCGCCGTTCGGACCGATCAGAAAGCGCAACTCGCCACGCGCCATGGCGAAGTCCAGCCCGTCGAGCACGACAAAGCCGTCAAAACTCACGGTCACCGCCTGCACGTCCAGGATGGTTGCGCCGGCATGGTCACCCATATTCATCCATCCGATTTCTTCCTCAGCCTGTCCCACCACACGCTGATATAACCCACGATGCCCTTGGGGAAGAGCAACACAGCGCCGACGAACAACACACCCAGTAACAATTGCCAGAAGACCGGGAAGGTCTCGCTGAGATAGCTCTTGGCGTAATTCACCACCAATGCGCCCGCGATGGCGCCAGACAGGAGGCCACGCCCGCCGAGGGCTACCCAGATCACCATCTCGATGGATGGGACCACCCCCATGGCCGAGGGCGAGATGATGCCGACCTGGGGGACGAACAACGCGCCGGCCAACCCGCAGATGGCGGCCGACAGCGTAAACATGCTGGTTTTGATGAGGACAGGGTTGTACCCCAGGAAGCGGACGCGATCCTCGTCGTCGCGCAACGCCACCAGCAACTTGCCGAAGCGCGATTGCACCAGCCAGCGACAGAACAGATAGACGGCCACCAGGCAGGCTGCGGTCAGCAGGTACAGAGCCATCTGCGTGCTGTGCGCCACCAGTGGCAGACCCAGGATGGTCGTGAAGCTGGTCAGGCCATTGGTGCCGCCGGTGATGGGTTGCTGGCCCACAAACAGGATGCTGACCACCAGGGTGAGCGCCTGCGTGATGATCGAGAAATACACGTCGCGCGTGCGGCTCCTGAAAATGGGGACCCCAATCGCCATGGCCAGCGCGGCGGGAATGAGGATCGCCATGGCCAGCGCGAAGACGGGCGAGTGAAAGGGTTCCCAGAAGAAGGGCAATGTGTCGCGACCGCTCCAGGTCATGAAGTCGGGCAGCTCCTGGCCGCTGGCTTCGAGCTTCAGAAACATGCCCATCGCGTAGGCGCCCAGGGCGAAGAACAGCCCCTGACCCATGCTGAGCATGCCGCCATAGCCCCAGATCAGGTTCAGGGCAATGGCGACGATGGCGTAGGTGAGAAAGCGGCCAAGCAGGTTCAGGCCGAATTCGGATAACAGGCCGGGCGCCAGGGCGAGCGCGACGACAAAGATGCCCACGGGCACCCACTGCAGACTGATGCGCCCGACCGGGTGTTGGCGCACGATGGAGATCAGATTGGTCATAGGCGGTTACCGTGTGCGCAGCCTGGCGATGCCGGAGGGTCGCCATTGCAGGAACGTGATGACGAGCAGGAAGACCAGCACCTTGCCCATGGCCGCGGTCGTGCCCAGTTCGAGCAGCGTGTTGGCGCTGCCAAACAGCACCGCAGCCGCCACGGTGCCGGCCAGTTGGCCCACACCGCCCAGCACCACCACCATGAAGGAGTCGACGATGTAGTACGTGCCGATGGCCGGGCCGATGGGACCGATCAAGGTGAGCGCGCAACCGGCGATCCCAGCCAGGCCGGCGCCCAATGCGAACGTGGCCGCATCGACCCGGCGCGACGCCACGCCCAGGCAGGCTGCCATCTCGCGGTTCTGCATCACCGCGCGCAGGCGGCGCCCCGCGGTGGAACGATACAGGTAGCCATAGATCGCGATGATGACGAGCACGACCAGCGCCATGATGAACAGGCGTTTGTAGGGCAGCGTCAGCCCGGCCAGGGCCAACCCGCCGTTGAGCCAGACGGGGCTGGTCACCTGGACGTTCGAAGCGCCGAAGATGCTGCGGGCCAGTTGTTGCAGGATGAGGCCCACCCCCCAGGTCGCCAGCAGGGTGTCGAGCGGGCGGCCATACAGGCGGCGAATCACCGTCACCTCCAGCAGCAGGCCCAACGCGCCCGTGACCAGGAAGGCCATGGGCAACGACAGAATGAACCACAGGCCGGCCTGCACGCCCCCCAGCGCCGGGCCAAACTGCTGGAAGATATAGGTGACGTACGCGCCCACCATGATGAACTCGCCATGCGCCATGTTGATGACGTTCATCAGGCCGAACGAGAACGCCAGGCCGATGGAGATGAGCAACAGAATTGAGCTCAAACTTAAGCCATTAAAGATCCCGGTAAAGAACATAGGATTGATTGCTCCCCCCTCCCGCCCTGGTGTGCGGGAGAGGGGAAAGGAGAGAGGAAATAAGAGAAAGACTAGGCACTCAAGCTCTTCGCCCAGTCATAGCCCTTCAAGAATGGATCCGGCTTGGTGGGTTCCTTGTTGGCGAACACCTCGTCGATCAACCCATCCGGACGGATCTTGCCGATGCGCACGTACTTGTATGTGTGCTGGGTCTCGCCGTCGATCTTGATCTTGCCCTCGGGCGCATCAAAGCTGATTTCATTCGCCATGACGGCCGCCTTGATCTTCGCCAGCTCGGTACTGCCGGCCTTCTCCACGGCCGCCTTCCAGAGGTACACGCCGAAGTAGCCCGCCTCGATGGGGTCATCGGTGACCCGATCATTGCCGTATTTAGCCTTGTAGGCGGCCACGAACTTCTCATTCGCCGGCGTCTTCACCGTCTGGAAGTAATTCCACGCCACCAGGTGCCCCGCCAGGAAGTCCGCGCCGATGCCGCGCGCCTCCTCCTCCGCAATACTCACCGACATGGTGGGCAGCGACTCGGCGGTGAACCCGGCATCCTTGAACTGCTTGAAGAAGGCGACGTTGCTATCGCCGTTGAGCGTGTTGAAGATGGCATCGGGCTGGGCCTCCTGGATCTTGGCGATGATGGTGCTGAACTCCGTACCGC
>JAMDDR010000568.1:4266-12675 GCA_023488685.1 Chloroflexota bacterium
GCCGGCGAGCGTCCCGCCTTTGGCGTCCAACTGCAACTTGATGATCTTGTTCGCCGTGCGCGGGAACACGTAATCGGACCCGAGCAGATAGATCTTCTTCTTGCCCTGTTCAAGCAGATAGTCCACGCCGGGCACGATTTGCTGGCTGGGCTCGGCGCCGGTATAGAAGATGTTGGGCGATTGTTCCAGCCCCTCGTACTGCACCGGGTAGAACAGCAGGCCGCCCAGTTGCTCGAAGACGGGCTTCACCGCCTTGCGGCTGGCGCTGGTCCAGCACCCGAACACCACGGCCACCTGGTCCTGCTGGATCAACTTCTTCGACTTCTCCGCAAAGGTCGGCCAGTCGCTGGCGCCGTCCTCGGCGATTGGCTCCAGCGTCATGCCCATCACGCCGCCGGCCGCGTTGATCTCGTCGATGGCGAGCATGGTGGCATCCTTGACCGAGACCTCGGAGATCGACATAGTGCCGCTCAACGAATGCAGGATGCCGACCTTCAACGACCCACCTGTGGCCGCCGCGGCAGCGGTTGCTTCGGCGGTCACCTCAGCCGCGATGGCCTCGGTGGCAGCAACCGTCGGTGCAGCGGCCGCTTCGGTGGCGGGCACCTCGGTAGCCGGCGGCGTGGCAGCAGGCGCGGCGCAGGCCGCCAACAGCGCCCCACTTGCCAGGGCAGACATCTTCAACCATTCACGACGCGAAATTCTTTTCGGTACACGTGTCATCTTTCTTCTCCCAATACTCCTTAGAACAGAAAATACCGTTGCGCCATGGGCAACGCCGTGGCCGGCTCGCACGCCAGCAGTTCGCCGTCGGCGCGGACCTCGTACGTTTCCGCATCCACCTCGATGTGCGGCGTGGCCGCGTTGTGCCGCATGTCCCGCTTGCCGATGCTGCGGCAATGCCTGACCGCGCTGGCCGGTTTGGCCAGCCCGAGTTGCGCCGGCACACCCGCCTCCAGCGCCGCCTGAGACATGAAGGTCAGGCTGGTGGGCGCGCTGGCCCTGCCAAACGATCCAAACATCGGGCGGTATGAGACCGGCTGGGGCGTGGGGATGGAGGCGTTCGCGTCGCCCATCACGCCCCACGCGATAAAGCCGCCCTTGATGACCAGCTCCGGTTTGGCGCCAAACAGGGCCGGCTTCCACAACACCAGGTCCGCCAGCTTGCCCGGCTCGATGGAGCCAACTTCGTGCGCAATGCCGTGGGTGATGGCGGGGTTGATGGTGTACTTGGCCACATAGCGCTTGACACGATAGTTGTCGTGGCTGGACGTATCCTGCGGCAATGCGCCGCGTTGGAGCTTCATCTTGTGCGCGGTCTGCCAGGTGCGCGTTACCACTTCGCCCACGCGCCCCATCGCCTGCGAGTCGCTGGAGATCATGCTGAACACACCCAGGTCGTGCAGGATGTCCTCGGCCGCAATGGTCTCGGCGCGAATGCGGCTCTCGGCAAAGGCCACATCCTCCGGCACCAGCGGGTTCAGGTGATGGCACACCATGAGCATGTCGAGATGCTCGGCGATGGTGTTGACGGTGAACGGGCGCGTCGGGTTGGTCGACGACGGCAGGACATTTGGAAACGACGCGATCTTGATGATGTCGGGGGCATGTCCGCCGCCGGCGCCCTCGGTGTGATAGGTATGAATGGCGCGCCCGCCAATGGCCGCAATCGTGTCCTCGACGTAGCCGGCCTCGTTGATGGTATCGGTGTGAATAGCCACCTGCACGTCAAACGGATCTGCCGCAGTCAGGCAGGCGTCGATGGCGGCGGGCGTGCTGCCCCAGTCCTCGTGCAACTTCAACCCGCACGCACCGGCGCGTATTTGCTCCGCCAGCGGCTCGACGGTGCCGGCGTTGCCCTTGCCCAGGAAGCCGAAGTTGACCGGCCAGGCTTCGGCGCTCTGCAACATGCGCGCGATGTTCCATGCGCCAGGCGAGCAGGTGGTGGCATTCGTGCCGGTGGCCGGGCCGGTGCCCCCACCGATCATGGTCGTGATGCCGTTGCTGAGCGCTTCGTAGACCTGCTGCGGCGCGATGAAATGAATATGACTGTCGATCCCCCCCGCGGTGACGATGAGATGTTCGCCTGCGATGACTTCCGTCGCCGCGCCCACGATCAACTGGGGATCGACGCCCGCCATGGTGTCGGGGTTACCCGCCTTGCCCACCTTGACGATGCGCCCATCCCGGATGCCGATGTCGCCCTTTACGATGCCCCAATGATCGACGATGACGGCATTGGTGATGACCACATCCAGCACGCGATCCGACTCGCGTGTCGCGCGGCTGCTCTGGCCCATGCCGTCGCGGATGACCTTGCCGCCGCCGAAGGTGATCTCGTCCCCATACACGGCGTAGTCCTGCTCGATCTGGATGACCAGTTCGCTGTCGGCCAGCCGCACGCGGTCGCCGGTGGTCGGGCCGTACAGATCCACGTAGGTGGCATGTGGTATTTGCAGCGTCATAGGTCACACATTGCACTGAATCCGCGGTGTCTGCGAGACCGTGGCCGTCCGGCTGAAGCCTCGACCTCCATCTCGACTTCGACAGTGAACAAGATCTCAGCGCAGCGGGCCGTTGACCATGCCGCGGTGGCCGTAGATCACGCGGGCGCCGGCGAACGCGACCAGGCCGGCTTCCTTCTCTTCACCCGGCTCGAAGCGCATGGCCGTGCCGGCGGGAATGTTCAGGCGCATGCCATAGGCCGCCGGACGGTCGAACGCCAGCACCTTGTTCACCTCGAAGAAGTGGTAATGGCTGCCGACCTGGATGGGCCGATCGCCGGTGTTGCGCACCAGGATGCGGCTGGCGTCGCGTCCAGCATTCGCCTCGATTGCGGCGGGGTCATCGAGCAGGTATTCGCCGGGTTTCATTGCTTGTGCCACCCCTCCCCTTCATACGAACATGCGAACCACCAAGGACACCAAGAGCACCAAGAAAATAAAAAACGGATAGAACGCAAAGGCAGTCTTTCTTCTTACTTTGCTACCCTTGGTGTTCTTGGTGTCCTTGGTGGTTAGTCTTCCGTAACGCTTGGCGAGGCAGGGACAAGCAATGCCAGGCGCGTGTGCTTTGGGGACGGGGCTATCGGAAGCACCCCTAGCACGATCAGCCGCCTTTTGTAATGGGGTGTAGTGTATCGAGAAGGCGGTGAGAAGGGAATGGCGGCACGCACCAAAGTGTTTGTAGGAATGCACAAAGCCTGCACCGGCCTGCTTTGTGCATTTCTACAAACGCCGGTGCAGGCGATAGATGCGCACGGCCAGCTCGACGCTGAGCCAGTCATCGGTGCCCACCAGTTCCTTGACGCGGTCAAGGCGGTAGCGCACCGTGTTCTGATGCAGATGCATCACACGCGCGGTGTCGGCGATATTGCGGCTGTTCTCGAAGTAGGCCGCCAGCGTCTTCAACAGATCCTTCTCGCCGGTCTTGTCGTGCTCCACGCGGCCCAGCACGCTCTCGGCGAACGCCAGGAGTAACCTGGCGTCGTGGAACTGCAACAACAGGCGATCCACCCCCAGGCGGTCCGCGAAGAAAATGCGGCCATAGCGGCGGTTGCGCTGATGCAAGGCAGTGGCCCGCTGCAGATCCTCCAGCGCTTCGATGAGCGCGTCCAGCCCGCGCACCACCGCACTGATGCCGATGGACACGCTCATCTCGGGATAGGTCTGGCCCAACCAGGTCTGAAACTGCTCGGCGATCTTCTGCGCGGCGAGGGTATCCTCTGACGCCACGGGCAGGAACACGATCAACTCGTCGTCCTTCAGGCTGACGGTGGCCGCGCGCACGTGATCGCGCACGATCGTATTGAGCGCCTTGTAGAGGTGCTGCATCAACCGGGAGACACCGCCCTCGTCCAAGGCGCGCGTGCGCAGATAGTGATCGAAGCGGTCGACGTCCATCCACAGGCACACCACCGGCGTGTGAGGGTCGATGCCGAGCACGCGCGCACTGCGCTCGAAGTCCGGGCGGTACTTGCCGGCCAGCATCTCGTCGATCAGATCGCGCTTGCCGCGCACTTCGGCATCGAGCAAGGCCTGTTGCAGGCGCGTGACCTGTTGGGCCTGTTTCTCCAACAGGCGCGCGTTGTGCAGCGCCATGCCCGCCTGATCGGCCAGCGATTGCAGCAGGCTCATGTCGGACGGGGCAAAGATCACCATGGCACTGGTCAATACGAGCACGCCGACACGCTGGCCGGCCAGCTTGACCGGGACGACCAACGCGCTCCTGGGCTGCGGCGCGACGCCGGCGGGCTGGCGGATCACGCTCACGACGTCGTGCGGCGGCGGCCCGAGCGCTTCGACGATGGCGGTCGTGCTGTCGTAACAGCCCGCTTCGCCCGTGCTGAAGGCGCGGCCGACCAGGCCTTCGTCCGGGCGCACGGTCAGATCGTCGAGCGCGCGATCGATGCCATTGGCACTGTGCGCCTTGAGCAGACCGGTTGCCTCATCCAGCAGGTAGAGGATGCCCGCGTCCGCCACGCGGATGGCGCCCATGGCAATGCTCAACAGCCGGCCTGTGATCTCCGAGTACGAGCGACACGCACCCAGCGCGCGCGCTGCATCCATGAGCGCATGCAGCACGCGATCGTGCGCCCCAGACATGTCCGCAAACGACGATTCATGTTCGACCATATCCAATACGCCTTTCCTCCCAGACAACTGTATGAAGCGCATGGGGAAATTGGACAAGCCCATGCGTGTTACCGTCCTGCACTGAACGGCCTCATGGGCGTGGTCGCCGGAGCAGGCCGGTCCTGGGTTCAGGTGACCCTGCTCGCGAGTGGGCAAATGATACCCGAATTGTGACATGTGACAAGTGACGCTTTGATTCGTTGTCTTTTTGACAATACTGCGTTCGCGATGCTAAACTCTGCCTCAAAGCTTTCAGCGGCACTGTGGGAACAACCATCGCGGATGCCGCCAATCGTCGGGGAGTCATAGTCGTGAGCGAACACCGATCTCTACAACAGGCCACCCCTGATCCGCGCGCGCAGACAATGGAGTTGCTGTCTCCTTCGTTACAGCGCTATACACCCTATGGCGCAGGTGCAGAGGAGGCCCGCCCCTGGACGATGGACGGGCAACTGTGGATCGCCTTCTTCGGCGGGGTGATCCCCGTGACCGTTATTGCGTACCTGAATACACGGCGTTTGCGCATCCCTTTTACGCAATCCTGGAAGATGATCGCCGCTGGAGGGGTTGGTTTATGTGCCGTCATCCTCATCACGGCGCTTCCATGCCTCGTCAGCCTGCCGGCATTTCTCACCACCAGCACTCTGCCCCTTACCGCAGCAGGCAGACTCATCGCCCTGCTCGTTTATGTGTATCTGCGCAGGCTGCAAGTATCCGCCCTGCGGGTGTATCACTGGTACTACCACGGCGAACTTTCCTCGCTGTGGGGAGCGGGATTAGCCGCTGTCATCATTCTCGGCCTGCTACAACTCGGGCTGATCGACTGGGCGGCATGGCTGCTGGCTGGCATGTGGAGGTAACGTGGCAACCTCAGATATCACTCATGAGAGTTCATCGCGCATGGCCCTGGCACGTCATTTTCTCAGTATCGACCAACCACAACGGACGCTTGAGACCCTCGCCAACGGGTCCGGGCTCGACCTGGAAGACTGGGAATTCTGGTACCTGCGCGGGCAGGCACTCTACCAATTGAATCGCTACGACGAGGCACTGGGCACGGCCAGGAATGGGCTGTCGAAAGAGCCCGAAGCGATCCCTCTGCTTTATCTCCTGTGCAACCTGCACGCGCAACAGGGCGACCTGGCTGCCGCCGAAGCCCACCTTCTCAACGCACTTCGGCTGAATCCGGAAGACCCGGTGTTGCTCTGCCGCTACGCGCTTCTGCTGGGGCAGGGTAACCAACTGGATAAGGCTTCACAACTGGTGAGTGAGGCTGCTCGCAACGCGCCCAACCACCCCATGGTGGCGCGGGCCCGCGCCACATTAGCCTACTTCAAAGGAGATGACCACGCCCTCCTGGACCATAGCCGGGAGATCCTGGCAAACGACCCGGAGGATGTGTTCGGCCACTACATGCTCGGCGCCACGCTGAACGGCATGGGTGATGTCCGCGGGGCCGAACGACAGTTCACGGCTGCCGCCCGCCTCGATCCGGAAGATCAAATCATCATCCACACGGCACGCCAGGCGCGCTATCAGCTTCATCCGTTGTTGTGGCCGCTGATACCCGCTTACCGCATTGGGACGATTCGCCTATGGGTGGGAGCGATCATCATCGTGATCGTGCTCAACACACTGGGGTTCTCACAAGCGGCATCGACCTTTTCGTTCGTTTACCTCGCTTACTGTGTCTATAGTTGGATCGTACCGCCGCTGCTCCGCTGGTGGCTGCATCGCCGCGCGCAGTAGGAGTTGCCAGGCGCTTATCTTTTGCGCTGGTTGTTGACGAAGGAAGCTCATGACGGTTGATCGCATCAGTGCCTTACGCAAAGCGTTGGAACTTAGCCCGGACAATCACGTGTTGCGCTTGCTGTTAGCCGAGGCATTACGTGATAGTGGGCAGACCGAGAAAGCCATAGCCGAGTATGAGTCTTTACTCATGGCGAATCAGTTGCCGCCTGCCGAGATGATCCCGGCCGGTGAGCTGGCGCTGGTGGTGAACAACACGGCCCTCGCCGCGCGTTTCCTGGATGCTGCGCTCCGAGCCGGAATCGTCGCAGGCACCGCAGCCTTGCAAACCAAGCTGGACGCCTGCATGGCCGCTCAAGGCGCAATCCGCGTTATTCTTCCCACCAGGGGCACGGCGGATGCTCCGCGCAACGTCGACCACCTGGAGAAACAGGCCGGGATCAGCTTCGTCAGTGTCGGTGGGTTGGACGAGGTCAAGAAGACCATCCATCGTCTCATCATCCTGCCGTTGATGCGCCCGGACCTGTACCAGCGTTACGGGAAGAAACCAGGCGGTGGCGTGCTGTTGTACGGTCCGCCGGGTTGCGGCAAGACGCTCCTGGCGCGTGCCACTGCCGGCGAGTGCCAGTTGCCCTTCTTGAACGTCCGGATCGAGGACATCCTGGATCCATACATGGGGGTCAGTGAACGCAACCTGCACGAGGCGTTTGCGCAGGCGAGGGCGAACGCACCGTGTGTCGTGTTCATCGATGAGCTCGACGCGATGGCCTATGCCAGACGCAAACAGGGCAGCAGCGCGGCGCGCACACTGGTGGACCAGATGCTGCAGGAACTCGACGCCATCGGCGCTGAGAACCGGTCGCTGCTGGTGATGGCGGCGACCAACGCCCCGTGGGACGTGGACGACACACTCTTGCGCCCCGGCCGTTTCGACCGCCGTATTTTCGTCCCGCCACCCGACGAGACAGCGCGCACCCAGATCCTGAAGCTCCTGCTCTTTCAGATCCCGTCCGCCGGGCTTGATTTGCGCAGGCTGGCCCAGTCCACGCCGTTGTTCAGCGGGGCGGATCTACGTGCACTGGTCGAGCAGGCGGTGGACCTGATCATCGACGAGGCGTTGAGCAACCAAACGGAACCGCCCCTTACCATGCGCCAGTTGGATATCGCACAAATGCGCGTGCGGCCTACGACACTGGATTGGCTGGAGCGTGCGCGCAACTACGTGGAATTTGCCAACCGGGATGACCGCTACACAGAGATAGCAGCCTTCTTACAGTCGCGTGAGGTGCGCCAACGCAAACGGTGATGGCCTGAAACACGAGGCCTGGGTAGAACGTCTGTGCTACAATCCTGCGCACCCGCCATCGCGCTCCCGTTACCACACCCGCTCGCGGGGAGGAGGAAACATGTCGTACGATGTCCAGGTTCGCGACGTGCCGCAAGGTCTGCTGGCAGTGGCCCGTGGCCGCGCGACAGTAGCGACGCTCAGCCAACAGATCCTCGAACTCTTCAACCAGGTCTACGCGTTTCTCGCGAAAGGGACGGTTCGCCAGGAGGGTCACAACGTCGTCGTCTACTTGAATGGACCCGGCGACTCCGGCAAGCACTTGCTGGCATCGCCCGAGGGGTGCCCCATCGAGGTCGGCGTGCAAGTGGGTACGCCGTTTGAGAGCGAGGGCAATATTTTCTGCTCCGCCACCCCGGCCGGCACCGTGGCGACCGTCGTCCACATAGGCCCGTACGACCAACTCGTCCAGGCGCATCGCGCCCTCCACGAATGGAGCGCCCAAAACAAGCGCGCCTTCGCCGGCCCGAATTGGGAGGTTTACGGCGATCCAGGCGACCAACCCAATCAGGATCGCACCGACGTGTTCTACCTGCTCGCAGCGTGATCCATACGCCGCCAAAGTTCGCAAGCAGTTTTAACGGACCTGAGAGGGAGCATTTGAAAATATAATACCCCCATGCAGAAAGCGGAGGACCTTAAACGAGCATGAGCAATGTGCACGAGCTGTGGGATCAGGCA
>JAMDDR010000340.1 GCA_023488685.1 Chloroflexota bacterium
GCTTGCGCTGCAGGCGACCCAGGGTGCCATCCGTGCGCAAGAGACGCGCACGGCGGATGAGGCGAAGCACCGTCAGCGGCAGGATGATTTTGACCTTGCCGTGGGCTTTGTGTTGTTGATGGTTTTTGCTGGTGTCGCTCTCCTTGTCCTGGCTGGTCTGGCTGCCTGGATTCGCTACCACTACGTGATCGCCTTGCGGGTTCGCCAGGCGCAATTAGCCGAAGCGGCACAGCGCCAAGCGGCGCAACGAGAGGCAACGCAGCACTGGGAGGCATGGCGTGAGGGCGTCGAGCGCCAGCGCGAAGAACGCTGGCATGTGATGCGTATTGCGGCATTGAAGGAGAAGATGGCGGCGACTGCGTGCCCAGGGGACAGTGGTGTGGTGGCTACGTTTGCGCCCGCGGGCCACAAGCCTGGTACCGATCCTGACAACTCATGGCCGGCGCCGCTGGGGAGTAATGGCAAGCGGCATGAACCGATTCCCGGTCCTCATCAGGCATTCGCATCGGACTATGCACCAGACTCTCATGCGATGGGTTGCAACTAAAATCACAGCACCATGGGTTCAAATGACCTCGTCATCCTGTTCGATCCTCATCCGCGCCACATCGATGTGATCTTTAGCCCACAGGACAAGGCCCGACTTGAGCGGCTCGGTCGCGTAATCTGGCATGATGGTTCTCCGACCCCCGATGCGCTTGTCGAGCAACACCTGCCGCACGCCGTCGCCATCATCGGCCAGACGCCCATGCCGCGCGAGCGGCTCGAGCGTGCGCCGCATTTGCGGGCGATCATCAACGTGGAGGGCAACTTCTACCCGAACGTGGATTACGCCGAGTGTCATCGCCGCAACATCCCTGTGTTGTCGGTCGGCCCGTTTTTCGCCCAGCCGGTGGCCGAGATGGCGCTGGGACTCGCGCTCGTCGCCGCGCGCCGCATCGCCGAGGCCGATGCCGCCATCCGTCGCGGCGACGAGTCTTTGTATGGTGACCTCGACAACTACGACTCGTTCCTGCTGCGCGGCCAGACGCTGGGTTTGCTGGGTTGTGGCAATCTCGGGCGCGCCCTGCTCCCGCTGCTGCGCCCATTCTCGCGCGACATCCTCGTGCACGACCCATGGATCCACCCGAGCGTCCTGCGCGGCATGGACGTCGAGCCAGCCGGTCTCGACGAGCTGTTCGCCCGCGCCCGCGTGGTGTTCATCCTGGCGGCGACGACGACGGAAAACCGCGCCACCATCGGCGCGCGCCAGTTCGCCGCGATGAAGCAGGGCTCGGTCGTCGTGCTCGTCAGCCGCGCCGGCGTGGTCGATTTCGATGCGCTGCTCGACGCCGCCGCCAGCGACCACATCCGCGCGGCCATCGACGTCTTTCCGGAGGAGCCGATCCCGCCGCAGCACCGCGCGCGCCACACGCCCAACACGGTGCTGTCCGCCCATCGCGCCGGCAACATCCCCGAAACCTGGACGGGCATGGGCCAGATGGTCGTCGACGACCTGGAGCTGATTCTGCGCGACCTGCCGCCGCAGCGCTGCCAGCGGGCCAACCTTGAAACCGTGACGCGCTTCCGCAGCAAACCTGCTGTCTGATCCATCTGCCGGCAACAGGAGTCAGAAGTCAGTAGTCAACACTCAACACTCAGCACTCGGAACCCGGCACTCGGCACTCGGAACATAGCGTACAATGCCTTACTACGGACCACGGTGGATTGTCCTGGATGTGGAGTGATTCGTATGCAGATCAATACAGCCTTCCACAAACATCTCCGCAGTGCGCTCAACCATTTCTACGATCACGAGTATCTGCGGCAATGCGAGTTGGCTGTTGACCTCGGTATCGCGACGCGCTTCGATGCGCCGGCTGCACTCCGTAAAATTCTCACCGATGCCATTGACGCATTGAAACCCGCCGCGGGTGAGTCCATTGGCTCCACGCCGCGCCAGTTGTACGACGTCCTGCTTTATCGCTACGTCCAACAATTCGAACAGGATGAAGTCGCGCATCAGCTTGGCGTCAGCGAGCGCCATATGCGACGAATCCAGTCAGAAGCGCTGGATGCATTGGCCTGTCATCTTTGGGAGAAGCATCATCTCGACGATCGTTTGATTGCAACTTCAGAGGCTGCGACCGGCCAGCCCGGACCATCGAACGGTGCTGACGATTGGGATTGGCTCAAAGGCACCCAACAGGAGCGCGTTTCGGACACGCGACAGGCTTTGATGAACATCCTGGATCTGATGCGCCCATTGACAACACACCATCATGTTCACCTGGATTTCGATGCCGCAGATGTCATTCCCGATCTCGCGATTCATCCCGTCGCGTTGCGCCAGATCATGCTCAATTTGCTGGGGGTGGCCGTTCATCGCGCCAACGGGGGAACGACGTCGTTACAGGTTCAGCCGCACGGACCAATCGTCAGGATTGAGATCGACGCGAATGCGCCAGCGGCGCCCCCGACCGTAATGGTTGAGTGGGACAACGAACAGGAATACAGCCTGCTCAACATTGCCGCTCATCTCAGTGCGCTGTGTGGCAGCCAGTTGGCGGTGACTGGCGACGCGCAACATTTCAGCGCCGTCGTGTCGATCCCAGCCATCGATAGTCTCATCGTGCTGGTGATTGATGACAATGAAGACATCATTCACCTGCTCCAGCGCTATGCGTCCGGCACCAGCTACCTGGTGTTGGGAACAACTCAGCCAGAACGAGTGTTTGATATCCTGCAGGACCATGACGTCCGCATCATCGTCCTGGATGCCATGATGCCCAAAGTGGATGGCTGGGAGATGCTGGGCCGGCTGCGGCAGCATCCGCGCAGCGCCAATATACCGGTCGTTATCTTGACGATCCTGGCGCAGGAGGAGTTGGCGTTATCTCTGGGCGCTCGTGCGCATCTGATGAAACCGGTGACACAGGAAGCCTTTCTGAATGCGCTTGACCGGATATCGAACCGGGCGCCAGACCGGGTGTCAAACTGAATTTCGATGGTTCGGGCGCCAGAATCCCGGTGATCGACTGGATGCACGCCAGAAATTCACGCACGGATAACCCTCCGGCGCGAGAGACTGCCAACGCATTCGATATCACGGGCGTGCCGGAGATATCCGTCGATGAGATGACAATGACGGGGATAGCGCTGATGGTAGCATCACCCCCTTTTTCCTTCAACACCTGGAAACCGTCCAGGTCGGGTAGGGCCATATCCAGCAAGACGACGTCCGGTTTTCGCTCCCGCATCAACGTGAGCGCTTCCCTGCCGGTCAGCGCGCGGATCACGCGGTAATCGCTCCTGTTTGCATACAGCATGCGCGCAAAAAGTTGCAAGGTCTCCTGGTTGTCGTCGACGATCAGAACGGTTAACGCCTTGATCAAATCGGACTTTAAGCCATCCAGGACGGCCAGGAGGGCATCCTGCTGCACTGGTTTCAGCAGGTAGCTCACCACCCCCAGCCGGCGGGCTGCCTCGGCTCGTCCGGGCACCCAGCAACTGATCACGGGGGTGTTAAACGGCAAACGGACAAACATGCCCGATCCCCCGGCCGATCCCCCGGCCGATGCATCGGCCGGCTCATCGCTCATTCCCTGCGATCCCAATTGATTGACAATTTGATTGACAATCAGCGCCTGGGCGGGGGAGTGCTCCAGCTCATGAATGCCGTCATTGACCGTTTTTACTGCTGTGATATCGACCCCGTCCAGGTAGCGGCCGAGGATTCTCTGCAATGAGTCCTCAGCCTCGACCACGACAAAGCGTGGACCTGGTTTTTCCGGCAGCGCCTTTGAAGCATGTGCGCGCGGGATATATTCCTCATAGGGATTCAGCCATCGGGCCGCGCCGCCTCGTAAGGAGGATTCCGTGAGTGCCGGGTCGATTGGGAAGCTGAAATGGAATGTAGTGCCCACGCCCACTTCGCTCTCCAGCCACATCCTGCCGCCGTGCATTTCGACAAAGCGTTTGCTGATGCTCAACCCCAACCCGCTGCCGCCGGTGCGATGGTGCTGCCATCCTGTGGGATGGACCGTGCCATCCAACTGTTGAAACGGTTCAAACAGCTTCTTCTGGTCTTCGGGTGAAATGCCTGGTCCGGTATCCTGCACGCTGATGACGACATTCTCATCCCGGTCATCCCGATGCGCTTTCACCGTGACGCCGCCATGATCCGTAAATCGGCCCGCGTTGCCGAGCAAGTTGAGCACGACCTCCCGGATTCGGGTGCTATCGCAGAATGCCTTCAGGTCCTCTGCCGGGAGTTGCTCGTCCAGGAAAAGACCCTTAGACTGGTACAGCGGCTGCACAGCCACAATGGCTGCATTGATGATCTCTTGCACGGATGCCCATTGCTTCGTGATCGCCATGCGCCCGGCGTCGACCTGGCTGAGATCCAGCACATCGTTGATCAGCTCCACCAGGTGCTGGCTATTGCGTTGGATGACGCCAATATCGGCCAGCAGGCGGGATGGCAAAGCGCCACCGTAAGTGCCAGGGGAGTTGATGATCAATTGCGTATACCCGATGATCATGTTCAAAGGTGTGCGCAACTCATGGCTGACATTGGCTACGAACTCTTCCTTGACCCGGCGTGCCTCCTCGGCCACCCGTGTCAACGTGGTCAACCGGTCACTCAGCCGGCTTAATTCCTTGTTGGCGTGCAACAGGTCCTGCTGGACCTGTTGCAACTCAAGCCGTTGTGCGCGCGCGTCCTCAACTTCGCGCTGTGCGCTTCCGTAGTTATCCAGCGACCATTGCACGGTGCTATACAAGCTTGAAGTGGCGGCCCAACCCAGCACACCGGACAGTAACATACCGAAGAAATCGAGCCACACATAAGAGATTGGGAGAAAATCTGCGCCCGGGCCGCTGGCGAGCCAGCCGACCAGCAGCGTGAGGATGGCGACGCCGCATAGCGCTGCCGGCCAGCCGATGGTTACCGCTGCCATCATCGGGATCAATGCATAAAGCAGTGCCAGTTCGCGCAGGCGGAACTGCAGAAGCGCCAGCGTGATGGCGAGGATCGTGCCGGCCAGCCATACGACATGTGCCAATGTCAAATGTCGCTCAAGCAACCAGTATGCCAGGCAGAAACTCAGCCCAAACACCAGTGTGACGGGCATGATTTCCAATGTGATTCTGCCTGCCAGGGAACCGACCACGATGACGAGCCACGCCACAAATATCACACCGATGCCGATGATGATGCGCCGCGACGACAGAACCAGTAAATCGGTGGCCGATACAACATAATCGTTGCTCGCGCCGTGGCGGCTATGAACAATGCTCCACATGGATTTATCTCATGCCCTCGCTTACGCGCTCTCGCTGACGCGCCTTCGCTGACGCGCCTTTGCTTTACTCACTGGCGCTCATGTCCGTTTCCTGACCGGAATCTGACCAAAAAATCAGGACTTCCTGCTTTGGTTTCATTAGGATTAACCTGTCTTTAACCGGCCTAGAACCCTTTGTCCAGGAGGATGTACATGCAGTGATCGCCAGGTCCATTGTACGTAAACTGACTCCGATTGCATTGTTCGGTTCGATATTGACTCCCGTGGGGCCTTTGCCCGATGCCTCAAAACTTCAGGTGATTTCCAGCATAGAGGATCAGGAGGATTAGAACTCCGAGTTCTCTAAGAACTTTTCCACACAGAGGAGAATGCCAATATGGATGCCCAGAAAAACGCCCGGAAGCTCTCACGGCGCGATTTCGTGAAGGGTGCCGCTTTCGCCGGCGCCGGTCTAGTGGTTGCCGCCTGCACACCGCCTCAGCCCGCCGGTCCGGCTGCCGGTGCTGCCACACAAGCGCCCACCACTGCGCCGTCAAGCGGCGGTAAGGTAAGCATTCGCTTCGTCACCAACCATGGATCGTCAGATGTGCCCCTGTTCCAGAAAGTCATCGAGAACTTCAAGGCCAAGGCCCCCGACATCACCATCGAGCACCTTGACCTTGCCGGCAACGAGTTCTATGACAGCATCAACTCCCAGGGTGCAGCCAAGGCTCTGCCGGACGTATGGTATACCCGCACCTTCGATGTCCCGGTGTATGCCAGCAAAGGCTGGACGATCAGCATGGAAGATCTGGTCCAGAAGGATTCCGCCGAAGTGAATGTGGATGACTTCTGGCCCGCCGAAGTAGCGCAGATGCGGTACCAGGGGAAGTTGTACGCGCTGCCCTACGACTTCTCCAATATCGGCATCTACTTCAACAAGACTGCCTTTGACAAGGACAACGTGCCGCTGCCCCCGGCATCGTGGAAGTGGGAGGACCTGGCGAACCTGGCCACCAAATTCGTCAAGCAGGACAGCAAGGGCAAGTACAGCGCCTGGGGACTGATCATGTACACTTGGAACTGGGTCTTCATGGGCCTGCTCTACGGTTGGGGCGGAAAGGTATTCTCAGACGACCTGTCAACCTGCGTCATCAATTCCAAGGAGAATGTCGACTGCTTCAAATGGTTTGTCGACCAACGCAATAAAGGCCTGTATCCTGAAGCAGGCTCCATGCCAGAAGGTGTCGATCCATTCGCTGCGGGTCTGGCGCCGATGGCATTCCAGGGTTCCTGGGCGACGACGTTCATGCGCGACACGATCAAGGATAAATTCGAGTTTGACTGCACGGCCATGCCGCTGTCGCCGACCGGCAAGTCCTGCATCAACGCCGCCGGCGGCGCCTGGGGGATTGCGGCCAACAGCAAGAACGTGGATGCCGCATGGACCTGGACTAAATTCCTGACCAGCACCGAGTCCACCAATGTCCTGATCTCTGACCCCTTGCGCAGCATCCCCGGCCGCAAGTCGTCGGCCAAGAAGTGGGACACGGTTGCCGCCCAGGGTGGTCTGCCGCCCAAGAACGTGACGGTCTTCTCCAAGCAAATGGAGACGGCCAACGCGGCGCCCTATCCCTCTTACTGGCAGGCCTTTGGCAATGCCTGGTCGAACATGATCGACCCATTGTTGAATGGGACCAGCAAGGATGAGCCAGAAGCCGTCCTGGCACAATTCCAGGATGAAGTCAACCGGCAGGCCAAGAAGCAGTCTTAAGCGCAATCAGAAACCCGATTTCTCCGAGAAATCGGGTTTCTAAATCGGCTGCGCGAATGATCGCGAATGACAGTCCATTCGCGATCATTCGCGCAGATTCGCGGGTTCAGTTCGGAGGATTCATGGTCAAGAGGATGTCAAAGACAGCCAGGCGCGAGGCGATTGAGGGTTTCATCTTCATCATGCCCTGGGCGTTGGGATATCTGCTGTTCCGGCTCGGTCCGTTGCTGGCCTCATTGTATTTGAGTGTGACCAACTACGATGGATCGTCGACGCCGCAGTATGTAGGCCTTGATAACTACCAATACCTGTTTGCCCAGGATCCTCGTTTTGTCGATTCGCTTCGTTCCACCTTTCAGTTTGTGGCTGGGTTCCTGCCCCTAAGCCTGGTCATCGGTCTGGCCATTGCCGTTCTCATGAACCAGAAGGTGCGCGGCATCATGATGTTCCGCGGACTGTATTATCTGCCGTCGGTCACCACCGGGGTCGCCGTCGCATTGCTGTGGTCATTCGTCTTCAATAAGCAATTCGGCATCCTGAACGCCATCCTGGACTTTTTTGGCATCGAGAAGGTCGGCTGGCTGGTGGACGAAGACTGGGTGATGGTGTCATTCGTCTTGATGGCGTTGTGGGGCGTGGGCGGAACGATGATCGTGTATCTGGCCGGGCTGCAAGCGATTCCGACCGAACTGGGCGAGTCGGCGACCATTGATGGCGCCAACTCGGCCCAACGCTTCTTTTACATCACCTTGCCCATGCTCACACCCACCATCTTCTTTAACCTCGTGACAGGGTTGATCGGCGCATTCCAGGTCTTCGAGAACGCCTACATCATGACCGGTGGCGGCCCGAATTACCACACGTATTTTTTCGGCCTCAACATCTACTTCACTGCCTTCCGAACCCTGCAGTTCGGATATGCGTCCACCATCGCCTGGATTCTATTTGTGATCATCGCGTCGCTCACCATTTTCGTCATGACGACGTCGCGCCGCTGGGTCTACTACGCCAGCGAGAAGTGACCAGTTAAAGGAGACCACGTCCCATGAGCGTTACCCATAGGACTGCAGACGCCCCGGCGATCGCGCGCGCAAAAGCTGTCCATCGCCACGCGGGCATGAAGACCTTGCGCCGCATCCAGGTTGGGTTTACCTATGTGACTCTCCTGATCGGCGCCATTGCCCTGATGGTGCCCTTCTTCTGGATGGTCAGCACCAGCCTGAAAACGTTGGATGAGGTCCAATCCTGGCCAATCGTCTGGATCCCCAGCAAGTTGATGTGGACCAATTACATCGACGTGTTCGACAAGATCCCCTTCGCGCGCTACATCAGCAACAGTGTCGTCCTGGCGGCCGGGGGCATCGTTGGCAGCCTGTTCAGCGCCTCCGTGGTGGGGTTTGGGTTTGCCCGCCTACGCTTCCCCGGGCGCAATTTTCTGTTTTTTGTCATGCTGACCACGTTGATGCTGCCCACGTGGGTGGTCATCGTCCCTCACTTCATGATGTTCAACGCGATTGGCTGGCTCGACACCTTCCTGCCGATCATTGTGCCGGCATTCTTTGGCAATGCCTTCTTCATCTTTCTGTTCCGCCAATACTTCATGGGCATCCCGCGTGAACTGGAGGACGCCGCGCGCATCGACGGCTGTAACACGTACCAGATCTTTTCACAGATCTTCCTGCCGATGTCGAAGCCCATCATCGCAACGGTGGCCATCTTCGCATTCTTTTATTACTGGAATGACCTGCTCTACCCGCTGGTCTACTTGCAGTCACAACTGAACTTTCCCATCAGCCTGGGCATGCGCATGTTCCAGACGGCCCACTGGGGCGATACCGATTACCCGCGCCTCATGGCGACGGCCATCATGTCACTGCTACCCTGCGTCGTTCTTTTCTTCTCATTCCAGCGCTTGTACATTCAGGGCGTCGTCATTACCGGCGTCGAAAAGTAATCCCAACCACCTTCGCAAGGGGTGCTCCTCTCTTACGCCAATACGTAGGGCGGATCTGCGGGTCCGCCCGCCTGCGTGACCGCTACTCCCCTGGGCGACTCTTGCTCATCGTCGTGACCTCGACGTTCGTCGACGAGATGAATGATGCGCGGCTCGTTACAGTCTCACGTGGCGGCGAATACCTCTTGTGCCAGAGTGGTGAAGCGGTTTAGCCGTGCCACAGTCTCCTCGTAGCTGTTCATTTTCACCATCGCCTGCGCGCACAATGACACCGGGCGGTGCCGCCCCACTTCCGCAATCGCTTGCAGGCGGGTGCGCTGCTCCTCCTCTGATCCGGCCAGCACCAGCGTGTTGATCACCGCGACGTCGAATCCCACCTGCGGCTGGACGAGTTCGTCCAATCGCCGCACGTCGTTCCACCCGCTCACTTCCAACCGGCGGATGTGCGGGAATACGGCCAGCAGTTCGTTGACCACGCGCTCGAAGTTGCCACAGGTGTGAAAGCCGGTCACCGGGCCTTCGTTCGCCTCGATGCGACGGTAAGCCGGCACGGCGAATTGCCCAAACATACGCGGTGCGATGAACGGGATGTTGACCCAATCGTCGGCGACGAACGAGGTGGCTGGGATATTCCTTTCACCCAGGAACCGCGCTCGCGCGCGCGCGAAATGCAGCCGCGCGTCCACGAACAACTCGAGTAAGGCCGCCACATCCTCGGGCCTTTCGGCGGCGTCGTTGATGAAGTTGTCGTAGCCGCGCATCTGCACGTAAATATCGAGCGGGCCGCGGTGGAAACAGGGGAAGTTCACCTGCAGCCGCCCGCCATATTCCTGCACCGCCAGTTCGCACATGCGCCGGTACTGCGCGATCAGCACGGGCATGTCGCCGGTGGCATGGAAGTCCCACGCTGGGATATCGGATGGCCGTGGCTCAGCCATGTGCGCCAGCGGGTGCGGCTCGAACTCCGGCACGCCATTCCACGTATGCCGGATGCGCTGGCCGAACAGCGTCATATCGTAATACATGCCCGTCGTGGCCTGCACGCTCAGGTCGACGGTGCTGTCGTCGTCCGTGTTATCGGCCCAGAATATCTTCTGCCGCAGTTGCATCTCGACCGAGAAGTCGGGGTCGGCGAAGAAGCGATTCATGTCGAACCCGAACAACTCCGGCCAGCCGATGTTCTCCATATAGCTGGTGATGCGTATCCGGTCAGGGCCGTAGCGCCTGTCGCGCGCGGCCACCTGTTCCGCTCGCCGGGCCATGCGCGCCTGCAACGCCGCCAGCAGTTGTTCCCTGCGCAATGATCGTGCGTCCGTGTTCATGATCGACTCTCCTGCACACGCCAGCGCGCGCGCATACTTCTCTGATTCGCTCCCGGTCCCGTCCCTCTCCTTTTGCTCCAAGCCCCGTCCTCGGGGCGTCTTCTTGGCGATAACGCGGCCGGGGACGTTTAGCCTCGTCCCAACCACAACACCCCGAGACGGAGCCGTCAGCAGACGAATTGTTCCGCGAATTATAGATATGGCCCTGGATACGCCGGGCGAATGCGTGCCGTTGTGACGCTTCCAGCCGGTCTTAGCGCGTGCTCATCCAACCGAACGCGATCAGGTACAGGATACTGGCCGTGACGAGCGTCGCGACCATCACGGGCAGGCCGCGCCTCGTCCACAACTGTGCGGTGATGGGCGAGCGGGTTCGCTCGCTGATCGACACGACGATGACGTTCGCGGTCGCGCCGATGATGGTCCCGTTGCCGCCCAGCCCGGCGCCCAGTGCCAGCGCCCACCACAGCGGCGTCACATCTGTCCCTGCAGCGCTCAGTTCCATGATGATGGGGATCATGGCGATGGTAACGGGGATGTTATCGACGAAGGCCGAGAGCCCCGCCACGCTCCAGATGATGACCACACCCAGCAGCGGCGGCCCGAGTCCGCCGAGTAACGTGAGCACGTTGGCAATGCCGTGCAACACCCCCGCCGCCTCCAGACCTCCGACGACGACGAACAACGCGGCGAAGAAGAGCAGAACACCCCACTCGATTTCCTTGAGCATCTCGTCGATATTGGGCCGGACCCATACCAGCGCTACCGCTGCGCCCGTCAGGGCTGCGAACGAGGGCGAAATCCCTAACGCACCTTGCAGGAAGAACAACACGAGCGTGCCTGCCAGTACGATGAGCACGCGCCGCAAGGTCTCGGGATCGCGTAGCGCTTCGCGTGAGTTCAGGCTCTGTAATGCATCCAGGTTCGTCGGCCGGGCGGACAGGTCGGCACGGAACAACCATCCCGACAGCAGCAGCGCCACCAGCCATACCACCAGCACGATTGGCCCCATGTGCGTCAAAAAGGACAGAAAGCTCAGGTCGGCTGCGGAGCCGACCAGCACGTTGGGCGGATCGCCGATGAGCGTCGAGACACCCCCGATGTTGGACAGCAACGCCCCTGCGAGCAGCATGGGCTTAGGCCGAGTATTTCGGTGATCAGGATGGTCACCGGCGCGATCATGACGACCGTCGTCACGTTGTCGAGGAACATCGACATGAGTGACGTCAAGGCGCCGAGGATCAGCAGCAGGCGCCAGGGTTTGCCGGCGGAACGCCGGGCCGTGACGATCGCCAGGTATTCAAAGAACCCGGTGCCCTCCAGCAACCGCACCAGGATCATCATACCCAGCAACAGGCCGAGCGTCTCAAAGTCGATGGACGCAATCGCCGCTTTCTCGGTGTAGAACCCGGCCAGGAGACCGAACGCCACCATGACCGCCGCACCGGCTGCAGCGACGATCGTGCGGTGGATGCGGTCACTCAGGATCAGGCCGAGCATGATGGCAAAGATCAGCGCCGTGATGAACATCGTCATGGGTGAGTGCTCCGGCTATGCTAAGTATCCTGGTTCGTGTTGTCCAGCTTCCCCAGCCAGCGATTCAAAAAGGTGATCCCAATATCGACCTGCGAAGCGATGCCGACCAGAACGCCGTGCTCGTCCACGACCGGCAAATCCCGCAGGTCGTGCCGGGCAATCTCGGCAAACGCGCGCAGCAGGCCGCCGGCGCGCTGAATGGCGATGGGTTTGCGCATGACGGTCTTCACCGGCTGGTCGACCACGTCTGCCTGGGGCCGGACGTTCTCCAGCGCGCCGAAGTCGTGCACGAAGTCGATCTGGTCCAACAGGTTGACAAAGTCGGGCATGAACAAACCCAACAGGTCTGTGATCGTGAGCAAGCCAATCAGTCGGTGGTTTGCGTCGACCACCGGCAGTGTGCCGATGTGTTTCTCCACCATCAGTTCCACGGCCTGACGCAACGTCTGGTCAGGCCAGATGGTGACGACCTCTGTTTTCATACATAGTTCGATCATCGTTCTCATTCATCCTTGTTCCCTGGCTCAGCCTAAGGAACACCTGCGAAGGGGACGCGCAACGATTGGCGAATGCATCCAACCGATCGTTGCCCAATGTTGATCCCAGCATCATGCCGTTCGCATGATGCCATTTTGGCCCCAAACGGATCCTGCGCAACTATAACGCTCGACCCGCCCCGCTTGTCATCCTGAGACACTGCTCGCTGCGCCGGTTAAGTCTGCACCAACATCAACTGTCAACGGATTCGGCGCCCCGAGACGGGGCTTTG
>JAMDDR010000327.1:0-12222 GCA_023488685.1 Chloroflexota bacterium
GATGATGTGCTCAGTATCATCAGTTTGATGCGATCGTCGTTGGAGCAGGTGGAGCCGGCTTAATGGCGGCGTTATACGCCAGCAAGTCCGTCAACACTGCCGTCATAAGCAAACTTTACCCCACCCGCTCTCACACCGGGACGGCCCAGGGTGGCATCAGCGCCGCGCTCGGCAACGTGGAACCCGATAAATGGGAATGGCACGCTTACGATACCGTAAAAGGCGGCGACTTTCTTTCGGACCAGGACGCGGTTGATATCCTCTGCCGCGAGGCAATCGATGCCGTGATTGACCTCGAACACATGGGACTGCCGTTCGACCGCACGCCGGATGGCAAGATTTCACAGCGCCGCTTCGGTGGTCACACCAATAACGAAACCAAGAAGCCGGTGATGCGCGCCTGTCACGCCGCCGACCGCACCGGGCACATGATCCTGCAGACGCTGTACCAGCAGTGCATCAAGAACAACGTGCGCTTTTTCGACGAGTTTCAGATGGTGGACTTGCTCGTCATCGATGGGACGTGCCGGGGGGTAGTCGCCATCGAGCTAAAAACCGGCGAGACCCACGTCTTCCACTCCAAAGCCGTGATGCTGGCGACGGGTGGCTTCGGCAAAATGTGGAAGATCACGTCCAACGCGCACTCGCTCACCGGCGACGCACCGGCCGTGGTTCTGCAGCGCGGGCTGCCCCTCCAGGATATGGAGTTCTTCCAGTTCCACCCCACCGGCATCTACAAGATGGGCATCCTGTTGAGCGAAGCCGCGCGCGGCGAAGGCGCCGTGTTCATCAACGACAAGGGGGAGCGCTTCATGGAGCGTTACGCCCCGTCCATGAAGGACCTGGCCTCGCGCGACGTGTGCAGCCGCAGCATTTATAAGGAAGTGCGCGCCGGCAACGGCATCGGCGGCAAGGATTACGTCTACCTCGATTTCCGCCCGGAGTCCATCAATAAGTACTTTGCGGCCGACGGCAGCCCCAGACACGTGGATGCGGCTTATATCGAACAACGGCTGCCGGATATCATCGAGTTCGTGCGTGTATACATGGGACTGGACCCCATTACGGATCCCGTGCCCATCCAGCCGACGGCCCACTACGCCATGGGCGGCATCCCGACGGATTTGGACGCGCGCGTGCTGGCCGACGAGAACGGCACGGTCGTGACAGGTCTCTACGCCGCCGGCGAAGTCGCGTGCGTGAGCGTTCACGGCGCCAATCGCCTTGGCACCAACTCCCTGGTGGACCTGGTCGTGTACGGCCGCCGTGGCGGCGTATGCATGGCCGAGTTCGCCAAACAGGCTCAGTTCCTGCCCATCAGCCAGGAAGCACATCGCGAGGCCGAGGCGCAGTTGAATGGCATTCGCAACAACAACGGCACGGAACGCCCCGGGCAGATCCGCAAGGAGCTGCAGCTACACATGGACGAACACGTGGGCGTGTTCCGCACCGGGAACAACCTGGAGTCGGCTATCGAAGAAATCCGCGAGTTGAAGGAACGCTACCAAAAGATCAAGATCGACGACAAAAGCATGAAGTGGAACACCGACTTGATGGAGGCCTGGGAGTTGGGCTGCCTGCTCGACCTGGCTGAAGTCACGGCGTTCTCCGCGTTGGCTCGCACGGAATCGCGCGGCGCGCATTACCGCGAAGATTACCCCGACCGTGACGACAAGAACTTCCTCAAGCACACAGTCGCTTGGGGCAACGGTCACCCGCGCGTCGCTTACAAACCGGTGCGCATCGGGCGTTATCAACCGACAGAGCGCAAGTACTAGCGAAATGCATTCCGCAGGAATGCCTTATTCCGTAGGAATGCCTCATTCCGCAGGAATGCCGCAACCAACAAAAAGCTATGAAAGTCCATCTAAAGATCAAGCGGTTCGATCCTGAGAAGGATAAGAAACCCTATTGGGGCGAATACGATATCGAGATTGAGGAAACCGATCGCGTGCTGGATGCATTGCAGGCTGTAAAGTGGGAGATCGACGGCACGCTAAACTTCCGGCGCAGTTGTGCGCATGGCATCTGCGGCAGTGACGCCATGCGGATCAACGGTCGCAACGCGCTGGCGTGCAAGGTGCTGGTGAAAGACGCCGTTCAGAATAGTGTCATTACGATCGAGCCTGTCATCGGGCTGCGCATTTTGAAAGACTTGATCGTGGATATGGAGCCGTTCTTCGCGCAGTACCGCGCGGTGATGCCATACCTGGTCAACGGCACGGACCCAGGCCAGCGCGAGCGCCTGCAGTCGCAGGAGGATCGTGCCCGTTACGACGACACCACCAAGTGCATTCTGTGCGCTGCCTGCACCACCAGTTGCCCATCGTTCTGGGCCAGGGGCGATTATGTCGGCCCGGCCGCCATCGTGCAGGCGCATCGGTTTATCTTCGACTCGCGCGATGAAGCTGCCGAAGACCGCTTGCAGATACTGGGAGATGCCAATGGCGTGTGGCGCTGTCGCACGATCTTCAATTGCACCGAAGCCTGCCCGCGCGGCATCGAGATCACCAAGGCCATCGGCGAGGTAAAGAAGGCACTCGTCACGGGCAAGCTCGAATAACCACGGCGCTGACGAGCCTCCATAAAACCAACCACTAAGGCCACCAAAAACACCAAGAAAGATTAAGAATCCCTTGGTGTTCTTGGTGGCCTTGGTGGTTGTGGTTATAGATGGTGTGCGGTTGAACCGTCTTACGACGTAATGATGATGTAGCCGCCAGCGCCGAGCACTGCCACCCAGAGCACCACCAGCAGCCCGATCAGGATCACACGGGCGACCCGGCTGGGCACGTGATCGTTGACGACGCCGCGTAAACCGTTGATGCCGTGCGTGGCGCCGAAGAACACGATCAACATCTGCATAATGCGCCAATAAGTGCTGACCCACCCCAGGTTGACATCGGGGATATTGCTGTTGATGACGTGATTGGGGTTGGGGAAGAAGGTCCAGCGCATCAACGTGACCAGGTCCATCTGCGTGCGGGCGCCCATGTATAGCGCGCCGGCCATGCCGATCGCGCCGAGGATCAGCAGCGCAGCGCCCGAGAGGCGCATGAAAAGCCACATCACGAATTCGAACGAGATCGTGCGCCGGTGCAGAATGCGGGTGTGTGTCATGTCAATTCCTTGGATGAATACAGGGTGCCGTGGCCAATCAGCCGCTGCTCAGCCACCGCTCAGCCGCCGCTCAACCCACGCCCGATCAAGAGGAACAGCGTCAACCCATAAATGGGGATGAACGTCAGCCACTGCAGCCAGGTCGCCTCGCGCTGATACTGCAGCATCTGCGGCCACAAATCAAGCACGATGATGCGCGCCCCATTGAGCGCGTGAAAGATCACACAAAAGTAGATGAACGCCTGGAACGGCCACGACTCGTAGACGACATTGATGGCTTTGCCGATGCCGCTGCCATATTGCTGCAGCAAAAACGCCGCTACGACGTGCAGCGCGACGAACAGAATTATGCCGGCGCCGGTGATGCGGTGCAACACCCACGACCACATCGGCCCACCGCCCTTGTATCCAAACCCTTTCAGCGTGGCTCTGATGCCAGTGTTCATGCTTTCCTCCCGTATCTTGGCGACTCGCTGTGCGGTACCATTATCAATGTATCCCCCATCTCATAAAAGTGACAAACCGCACCACTTAGTAGTGACAGCCAGCGCTTTCATCAATGTGTGTTCTGCTCTAAAATCTCGTTCGTGTCCCGGCGCCCCATGGTGCAGCGTCCCAACGACCGCACGGGTTGCGACCGCACGGGTTGCATATCGCGGATCATTGTTACACGTACGGAGGTAGTTGATGTCTGGCTCTCATAACCTTAGCCGTCGCGACTTCACCAAGGCCGTTATGACCTTTGTGGGTGCAGTGATGGGCGCTGTCGTCGGCATACCGGTCGCCGGGTACCTGGTCTCCCCAGCCGTCAAAGCCCAGAAGACGGATGCCTGGGTGACGATCGGGCCATTGGACGATTACACCGCCGGTCAGCCTGCCCTGTTCAGCTTCACCCGCGCCAAAGTGAACGGCTGGGAGAAAACGGTCAACAGCTATGGTGTATACGTGGTTCGGGCTGAGGGGGATGCCGTCAAGGTGCTCTCCAACGCTTGCACGCACCTGGGCTGCCGGGTCACCTGGCAGCAGGATCAAAATGCCTACACCTGCCCCTGCCACGACGCGCGCTTCGGGCGCGATGGTGAGGTGTTATCCGGGCCACCCCCGCGCGCTTTGGATGGGTATGAGACTCGGGTCGAAAATGGCACCCTGTCGATTCGCCTCCTCGAATAGAACCACCGATCACTACCGATCACTACCAACCACTCCCAACCACTCACGGTTATCCAGCGGCAGACCACCGATCTTCTTTTCAAGGCCTTCCCATGACCAACAAAAAAGTGTTCAACTGGCTCGACGAGCGACTCGGCCTGACGGCGATCTATAAAACCATTTTCGAGCGCAAGATCCCCAAGGTTAACTGGTGGTTCACGCTGGGCAGCGCCACCCTGTTCCTGTTCGCGCTGCAAGTCGTCACCGGCATTATGCTGTCGGTCTACTACGTGCCCTCGCCCGACAAAGCCTACGACAGCATCGAGTTCATCATGAGCGGCGTGGCATTCGGCTGGCTGATCCGTGGCATTCACCACTGGGGCGCGACCCTGATGGTGATCACGGTGTTCATCCATATGTTGCGCGTCTTCTTCTACGGCGCTTACAAATACCCCCGCGAGATCACCTGGGTGACCGGCGTGTTCCTGTTGCTGGCGACGCTGGGTATGGGCTTCACCGGCTACCTGTTGCCGTGGAACCAGAAAGCCTACTGGGCGACGACCGTCGGTACGTCCATCGCCGGCACGGTGCCCGGCATCGGCGACTTCATCTTGCGCGCCTTGCGTGGCGGCGATGACCTGAGCGGGGTGACCCTGGCCCGCTTCTTCGCAGCGCACATCTGGATCTTCCCGCTGCTCATCATCATCCTGATTGGTGTTCACCTGTACCTGGTCATTCGCATCGGGATTTCGGCAGTACCTGGTAAGAACGACTGATTCACGCACGGCGATGGATGGCTGGCCCCCTGGCCTTTCATCTTTCGTCCCAGCGAGGCCATCATGACCGAAGATCAAAAGCAAGCATACAAAGAGAAGTACCTGCGCGCCAAGCACAACGGCGAACACTTCTTCCCGGACACCATCTACAAGGATCTGATCGTCGCGTTCGCCATTTTCCTGCTGCTGGTCGGCCTGGCATTATTCGTCGGCGTCGCGTCGGAACCGCGCGCAGATCCCAGCGACACGTCTTACGTCCCACGGCCCGAGTGGTACTTCCTGTTCTTGTTCGAAATGTTGAAATTCTTCCCCGGCAACCTGGAGTGGTTGGGAACCACGATCATCCCCGCTGCCGCGGTGCTGGCATTATTGCTGCTGCCCTTCTTCGACCGCAATCCGGCCCGGCATTGGAAGAAGCGCAAGTTCGCCCTTGGCTTCATGGGCATCGTCGTGCTGGGCATGGTGGCGTTGACCGTCCGCGCTGCAGTGACCACCCCGGTGCAGCAGGAGAGCACCGTCGCCACCACCGTGGCGGAGAAGATTGCGGCCGGGCAGGATCTGTACTCGGTCCAGTGCGTGGAGTGCCATGGCGCCGAAGGAGAAGGGGGTGTCGTTTCAGGGGTCGAAGGATTGGAGGGCGTCACGATAAAAGCCATCCATACGCAAGACGAGATGTACACGCGCAACGATGACACCCTTTTCAACATCGTCGATTATGGCCAGCCAAACCTCGGCATGCCGCCGTTCGGCAAGGGTTATGGCGGCGAATTATCACGCAGCGACATCGAGTACATCGTCACCTTCATGCGCTATTCCTGGGATGACCGGGCCGAGTTGCCCAAGGAAGCAGCGCAGGCCTCTGCCATTCCTGCGCTCGGCCCGGACGAGATCCCCTCGTACGACACACACATCGCGCCATTGGTGAAACGCTATTGCGTATCCTGCCACCGCTCCGGCAAGGAAAACAACAACTACCTGATGACGAGCTACGACCAGGTGATGAACAGCGGCGACCACGAGCCCAATATCGTGCCGGGTGACCTCAACTCCAACCTGATCCGCATGCTGCACCGCGAGGACATCGAGGCCGGCGGGCCGATGCCCCCCACCAAGGCCCTTAAGCCGGAATACATCCAACTGTTCGAGCGCTGGATAAAAGCCGGCGCCCCACAGACAACAACCAAATAGGGATAGACCCGTGTGTCTGCCCGTTCAAAATCCCCGCATGCGATAATACGTCGTAGAACGAGGCGCCAGATGGGTGAACAGACTGTTACATCACCGGCAAAGACCTTGCGTGAAATCCTGACCGAGGACCAGGAATTACGTGCACGTCTTATCGACGTGCTGCAACCACAATCTCACCACAAGCTGAGCTACGAGGAATTCCTCAATCAAATCGATGAGGATACATTTGCTGAGTGGGTGGATGGGGAAATCATCATGACCAGCCCTGCCAGTGTGCAACACCAAAATATCAAGGGATTCCTGGAGAGCATTCTGCGCGTCTACGTCGAAGCACACAACCTGGGTGTTGTGTTTGCCGACCGTTTCCAAATGAAACTGGCCCATACTGGTCGTGAACCCGATCTGCTCTTTGTCGCGCACGAGCACATCGACCGTCTGAAGTCCAACTATCTCGATGGCCCAGCAGACCTGGTCGTCGAGATTATCTCGCCAGAGAGTATCGGCCGGGATCGTGGCGACAAGTTTATCGAATATGAAGAGGCAGGTGTTCCCGAATACTGGCTGATCGATCCGGAGCGCGAACAGGCGGATTTCTACCACCGTGATACGCGCGGTTACTATCGGCCTATTCTGCCTGGCACAGATCAGATCTACCGGTCGTCAGCAGTACGCGGTTTCTGGCTGGCGGTCACGTGGTTGTGGCATCCACCACAGATTACCCGGGCCTTGCGCGACTTGGGATTGGTATAAGCCAAAGCCACATGATGCCGCTATTCATCCGGTGCCCGCTGATCCAGCGACCGTTGCTGCCGTTGCCGCTTGATCTCCCCAATCCTGCGCTTACGCGCCAACCGGCGCTCGTGGGCGGCGCGTGATGGCCGGGTGGCACGCCGGCGCCTGGGTGGGATGAGCGCCTGCCGCAACAGCGCCACGAACCGTTGCACCACGTCCTCACGATTCTTGAGCTGGCTGCGCATGGACTGCGATACCGGGTGCAGCACGCCGTCGCTGTCCAGGTAAGAGGCCAGCCGCTGCATCGCCAGTGCGCGCTCCGCGTCGGTCAAGTGCGGCGTGTTCGCAAGATCGAACAGCAATTCCACGGCCGTCTCACTCTTGTTCACGTGCTGCCCTCCCGGGCCACTGCTGCGCGTAAAGCGAAACGTCAGGTCCGCGTACGGGATGCGCACGCTTTCGTTCACCATAAGACTGGCTGCGTTGTCGCTGCCGATGTCAGTAAAGCCGTCCACGTTACAATGATAACTTGTCCGGCCACCACTCGCGGCGATCATAAGTCTCCAATGGGGGCGCATACATCACTCAACTTCCAGGCGCACAACAGATGATGAGTACTCGCACGGAACCTGTGGCAGCCATCGCCTTGGGCGATGGGCTGACCTTACGTCCGGTGCGCGACGAACGCGATGCCGAACGCTATATCGCCCTGAGCGCTGCGATCAACGGCGAGCACGAAGGTGTCATGTGCGCCCGCCTGCTGCGCCATCACCCCGTTACCAGCCGCACGGATTTTGTGCTGGTGGAGGATGAGCGCACACACGAAGTCGTATCCACAACTTGCCTGATTCCGTGGCGGCTCAACTATGCCGGCGTTCCGCTGGATACGGCAATGCTCGAGATGGTCGTCACCCACCCGGCTTATCGCAAGCGTGGCCTTGTCCGCGCGCAGATCCAACATTTCCACCAGACCGTGCGTGCACGTGGCTTTGACCTGAGTATCATCCAGGGCATTCCACACTACTATCGCCAGTTCGGCTACGCTTATGCGCTGGATCACCAGCCATATGATTCTCTGCCAACCTGGCGCATCCCTCTGGCGGCTGATGAAAGCACCTATCATCTGCGGGCAGCAACTCTGGACGACGTGCCAACACTGACGGCGCTCTACCACCGCGCGCTGGCGAATCATGCGCTTTACACCCAACGCAGCCCGGAGTACTGGCACTTTCTGTTGCAGGCAGCACATTGCCCCGTGCGGGTCATCGTTGATACACACGACCACAGCGCGGCCGGCTACGCCATCACCTTCGCACAGCCGGGCAGTGGGGTCGTGGTGTCCGAAAGCGCCATCCTGAGCCATGACGCTGGCATGACCTTGCTGAGCCAACTCAAGACAGAAGCCAGCGGCGACATACAATTAGGCGGTTCGCCAACCAATGCACTGGTGCAACTCGGGCGTAGTCTGGGCAGCACCCCATTGGTGTGCGATCAGTGGCTGTTGCGTGTGACGGACGTCGCCGCGTTTCTAACCCGGATAGCTCCTGCACTGGAGCAGCGCGTGGCAGCATCAGACTGTGCCGGGCTGAATGCCACACTCACGGTCAATCTCTTCCGCTCCGCGTTCAGCCTGCGTTTCACACGCGGCAAGCTGTCGGGTATAGATGCGCTTGGCTTCGTGGACGCTTCGTTGGGCGCAGACGGTGGCGACCTGTGCATTCCGCCGGACGCCTTTGTGCGGTTGCTGTTCGGCTACCGTTCGCTGGATCAATTGCGCGATGCCTGGCCGGATATCATCATAAAGCCACAGCGCCGCCACATACTCGATGTGCTCTTCCCGCGCATGACCTCGTGCGTGTGGATGCCATATTAGATCAGAGGCTGAAAACATGACAAGCCTGACCCAACAAGCAGTGCCAGGACCACTCCGCGTGAGCGCCAACGGGCGGTACTTCGTCGATCAGAACGGCGCACCCTTCTTTTGGTTGGGAGATACACAATGGCAACTCGCGCATGACTTTGCACTCGCCGATGTCGAGGCCATCCTGTCTGATCGTGCGCGTAAAGGCTTTACCGTACTACAGGTAATGCTGACCGGCATTGGCGACGGCACAAAGCCGAATCTGTACGGCCATACCCCCTGGCTGAATCACAACCCCGCCACGCCCAACAAGGCCTACTTCGAGCACGTGGACGCCGTCGTCGCATCGGCGGCCCGCCACGGGTTGGTGCTGGTCCTGTACGTGTGCCACGGCCTGCAACGCAACATCGTCACACCAGACAACGCCAGACACTACGCGGCCTGGGTGGCGCGGCGTTACAAGGATGCGCCCCACATCCTGTGGGCTTTCGTGACACGCACCCCTATTGCGGACGAGCTGCCCCTGACGCGCGAACTGGCAGCCGGTATCCAGGCAGGCGACGGAGGGCATCACTTGATCTCCTATCACCCCGACCCGGTCAGGCCTGCCCTGTCCTCGGGCGAGATTCACGCTGAACCGTGGCTGGCGTTCAACATGATCCAGACATGGGCATACTACGAGGGCATTTACGGCATGGTCACGCGTGACTACCATCGCACACCCACCAAACCCGTCGTGATGGCCGAGGGCGCTTACGAGGACGAAAGCGCCAGCGAATACGGCTTTGTCATCTCGCCGTTGCTGGTACGCAAACAGGCTTATTGGTCTTTTCTGAGCGGTGGATTCCACACGTATGGGCACAGCGACAATTGGCGCATGCCATCCGCATGGAAGATCACGTTGGACGCACCTGCTGCGGCACACATGGGTGTGCTCAAGCGCCTGTTCACGGCGCGGGACTGGTGGAACCTGCTGCCGGATCAGTCCCTCATCACCAACCACACCCACCCCGGCAGCACGCTGCACACGGCCGCCCGCGCCAGCGACGGCCGCTGGGCCATCGTCTATCTCAGCAGCCCAACCAGCTTCACCCTGTACACACCTACATTCTCTGCCGGCCACCCGCTCGGCCACCCACTGCGGGCAACGTGGATCGACCCGCGTGATGGGACGGAGACACCCCTCGGCAACTTACCCACGACAGAGGCGCCCACGCTTGTGACACCCCCAGGCTGGGAAGATGCCGTGCTGCTGGTTGATACCCCGGACGCATGACAGCCGCACGGAACGCTTCGCGGATTACTTGGCGGGCGGGCGTCCCATCTCCCAACGGATTCCGCCCTTCACCGCGCTCGCCCCTCACTGACTTCGCCAACAGAATCCGTCTCGGGGCATCTTCTCAGCGACATCTCCAAAAATCCGTTTGACAGTATCCACAGATTCGCCCGAAACCATCAAGAGGTTTACACTAATGTAAGTGGTTATCCGGCCATCCAGCTAGGGTGCGCGAATAACCACGACCCTTAAGCTAACTCAGGAGGCCAAGATGCCAAACGACATTCCTAACACCGTCTCCGCCTGGGAAGAGACGATCGTCATTCCCACCTACCCCGCCCCTGCCCCAGACCCCAACCCGATGTTCCTCGAAAACCGGGTCAACCAGGGAGCCAGCGGCCGGGTCTATCCCAATCCCTTTACCGATCACGTCAGCAACCTGCACAAGACCGACCAGTCTTACAAGGCCGTCTTCATCGAAAACGAGTACATCCAGCTCATGCTCCTGCCCGAGATCGGCGGGCGCATCCACGCCGGCTTTGACAAGACCAACGGCTACGACTTCTTCTACCGCCAGCACGTGGTCAAGCCGGCCCTGATCGGCCTGCTCGGCTCCTGGATCTCCGGCGGCGTGGAGTGGAACTGGCCCATGCATCACCGCCCTTCCACCTTCATGCCCGTGTCCTACGTCATCGAAAAAGGCGCCGACGGCAGCCAGACCGTGTGGCTCAGCGACCATGAGCCGATGACCCGTACCAAGGGCATGGTCGGCATCTGCCTGCACCCCGGCAAGGCCTTCGTCGAGGCCAGGGTGCGCCTGTATAACCGCACCCCTCACGCGCAGAAGTTCCTGTGGTGGGCCAACGTCGCCGTGCACGTCAACGAGCAATACCAGGTGTTCTTCCCGCCCGACGTGACCTGGGTCACCTTCCACGCCCGCGCCGACATGTCGCGCTGGCCGGTCGCGCGCGACACCTATTGCGGCATCGACTACAGCCAGGGTGTGGACATTTCGTGGTGGAAGAACAACCCGCAGGCCACCTCCTTCTTCGCCATCGAGTCCGACAACGACTTCTTCGGCGGCTACGACCATGGCCGCCAGGCCGGCCTGATCCACATCGCCAATCGCCACATCGCCCCGGCCAAGAAGCTGTTCACCTGGGGCACCGGCGACTTTGGCAAAGCCTGGGAGCGCAACCTGACCGACGCCGACGGCCCCTACATCGAGCTGATGGCCGGCTGCTACTCCGACAACCAGCCCGACTTCTCCTGGATTCAACCCTACGAGACCAAGACCTTCACGCAGACCTGGTATCCCATCCAGCAGATCGGCCCGGCCAAAAATGCCAACCGCCGCGCCGCCGTCAACCTGGAGATCCTCCCGCAGGATGGGACGGGATCGACCGTCAAGGTGGGCGTATGTGTCACCGAGCGCTTCCCGCGTGCCACCGTCAGCCTGCGCGGTCGCCAGCGCATGCTCTTCGAGCAACAGGTCGACCTGGCGCCGGGCAGGCCCTTCATCCGCCAGATCGAACTGCCCGAGGGCATGCAGGAGACCCAGCTACTGTTGCGCGTGCGCAATGCGGAAGGCCACGAGTTGATCCGCTACACGCCGGTTCACCCGCTCGAAAAAGAATTGCCCGCACCGGCCACCGCCCTGCCCGCGCCCCAGGACATCGCGTCAAATGACGAGCTATACCTGAGCGGTTTGCACCTCGACCAGTACCATCACGCCACCTGGAGCCCGGAGCCGTACTGGCAGGAGGCACTGCGCCGCGACCCCGCTGATGTGCGCTGCAACAACGCACTCGGGCTGGCGCGGCTGCAGCGGGGTCTCTTCGCGGAGGCCGAGTCGCACTTCCGCACTGCAATCCAGACGCTCACGCGCCGCAACCCCAACCCGCGCGATGGGGAGCCGTACTACAACCTGGGCCTGGCTCTGAAGTACCAAGGCCGCTTGAACGACGCTTACGCCGCGTTCTACAAAGCCATCTGGAGCTATGCCTGGCAATCCGCCGGCTATGCCGGCCTGGCCGAGATCGATTGCATCCGCTGCGATTACGACAGCGCGTTGGAGCACCTCGACCGTGCGCTGCTCACCAACGCGGCCAACAATAAAG
>JAMDDR010000327.1:12232-12572 GCA_023488685.1 Chloroflexota bacterium
CGTGGCGAGTGCGACCGTCGCGACGGATCCGCTGGACTACTGGGCGCGCAATGAGCTGATTCTCATCGCCCGCGAGCGCCGCAACACCGGCGAGGCCGAAAAGCGATTGCGTGAGCTAAAAGCCCTGCTGGGCAACGCCGCGCAAACCTATCTCGACATTGGCCTGGACTACGCCAACGCCGGGTTGTGGGATGAGGCCACCGACTGGCTCATGCGCCTGGTGCCGGATGCGCAGACACTCGTTTACCCCATGGTCTCCTACGCACTGGCCTACGTCGCAGAACAAACCGGTCATGACGACAAGGCGCGCGAATGCTACAAACGCGCGCCTTGTCGTCAT
>JAMDDR010000346.1 GCA_023488685.1 Chloroflexota bacterium
TCTGCGCATGGTCAAGCTGTCGTCGCTTTGGATCGAGACTCAGCCACCAGCCTGCCCTGTCCCACCGTGCGGGGCGACATCGGCGCGCCTGGCTTCCTCGCCGGGCTGTTTCACACCTATTCTTTTGAGGCCATCGTTCATTTGGCTGCTGTGCGCAACACGGCTTCCCAGCAGCGACCCGACGAAGCGATGCGTGTGAATATTGGCGCTAGCCTCGCCTTGCTTCAGTTGGCTCAGCAATTCGCTGTCTCGAAATTCATCTTCGGGAGTTCCATCAGCGCGTACGGCCCAAAACCCTATGCAGGATATGGGGAAGTTTCCGAGTCCGAACTGGCTGCACCGGACAATGTGTATGGCTGTTCCAAACGCTATGTCGAAATCGTGGGTGAGCAGTACCGCCAGCAGGGCAAGCTCCAGTTCGTTGCGCTGCGCATTGCGATGGTCGTCGGTGCAGGTGTGGTCAGCACGGCCTCCTCGTGGCGCGGTGAGATTTTTGAGAAGCTGTGCGCCAGGCAGCATACGCCAATCGCTCTCCCTTATGCCGGTCACGAGATCATTCCGCTCATTCACGTCGCGGATGTGGCCGAGATCGCGCGACGGCTCGTCGAAGCCGAACGGACGCGCTACCCAATTTACAACACGCCCGCGGACAACTGGACGTGTGGCGACCTCGCAGATTACATCGGAGCGCTCAACAGGAATGTGGCATTGGCACTCACGTTGAGTTCCACCATGGCCCGAGGTGATCCGGAGGCGATCGATGGGCGCCGTTTCGCGGAGGAGTTCGGCTTCAAGCCGCTTCCAATGAGAGAACGACTGCGTCGCGCCCTCGAAAGGGAAGGCGGTCAGGAGGCATAGAGCATATATCAGGTTGGTGTACGGCCTGTTCAAGCGTTGTACCCAACGCCCTCGACAGCCACATGGGAGGGGCAAGCGAAACCTACGCCTGCTCTTTCAGGGCGGGGATTCATTCCCGCCCCTCCCGCCGACGGCTGATGGCGCCGACGGCGCGAGCCCGAGGCTGAAGCCCTCGGGCTGAAAGAGCAGGCGAGCGGGAGGCTCAACATTGAACCTGTTATCCCGGCTGACCAGGGCTTGGCCGTACATCCATGAGAAAAGCACTCTAAAATAAAGCCGATGTTGGGTTACGAGCAACTCCCCGCTACTGAGAAAGTCCGCCGCGCCGTGAGAGCCGCATGGTTCGAGATGCCGCAGGCGTGGGTGGACGCGCTACGGCAGATGCCAAGCGACGTAAAGCTTACGAACGCCAACGGCCTGTGGCGGCAAGCTCGCGAGATGCTGTACTTCCAGGGATTGGAACACGGTTTGAGTGAGCGAGAAGCCTGGCAGGCAGCGGTTCAACGGCTACTAAACAATGACTGACCAGCCAATGACGCAAGACGACCAGCGTAGATTCAATCTGCGTTTAATCAATGCACTCGATGGACTGAACATTCCCTACGCCATCGGCGGCTCATTCGCGGCGATGGCCTACTCCGAGCCTCGCCTGACCAATGACATCGACATCATGATCATTGCCGATGTTGAAGAGCTCTCGCGTTTGGTGGACGAGGTGACCCGCTGGGAAATCTATATCTCACCGCTGGAGTGCATTCTCGAAACTGACTTACCCCTTGGCTTGCCGATCAACGTCGTGGATGGTTCCTTAAAATGCTGCGCGTCATGGGCAATACGCTTGATATTGCCTATCTTGAAAAGTGGTCGGCAGAAATCGGGGTGGAAGACTTGTGAGCTGCGATGTGGGACGAGCATCAGAAACGATCTGGTCAGGGAGCCTGATCAGCCGGGGATGCGCCGATACATACCGCTCTCGCGTTGCATCAGCCGGTGCTCCACCAGGCCTCGTCGCAAGGTCGCCACGTCATCATTGAAATCGACCAGGACCCGGTTCACCTCACGCTCGGCGTAATCGCGGTCAGGCTCGAACGCCTCGACCAGCCGTTCCAGGACGATCTGCTGCTTCTTGAGTTGTGCCGGGATCTTGACCAGGCGCCCGCGTCTGAAGAAGGTGTCCAGCACCTTCTGCCGGTAGGCATCCGGCTCCACCCGGACCGCGATGCTTGCCTGTGAGACGGCGATCAACTCGCCCAGCGTCTTGTTCAGCATCCCCCCTGCCAGCGAGTAGATCTGGTAGTACTGATCCTTTGCGGACTGTAGCATCCCGGCGTCCGCCAACTTGGACAGGTGATGCGAGACGGTGGCCGGGCTGAGCGAGAGGATGGTGGCCAGTTCTTCGCCGTGGCGCGGCTTGGCGCTGATCAGGTTAAGCATCAGCAGCCGCGCAGGATGCCCTAACGCCTTGAACAACGCCGCCCTGGCTTCCAGGTTTTGATCAGGCTTCAACTTGTGGGTTTCCATCGAACAGCCACGGCCTTCTTCCGGTGATGCGCCGGTAACACTGCTCAAAGATGGATCTGGCATGTTTGATCGTCTCCATCTTGATCTGGGTCTTGACCACGGCCTCGCGATCCTGCATCACCCTGGACAATTCGACCTCGCGCGCTGCGTTGTTGATCATGAACGTCGTGATACAGTCGAAGGCCTGCGCCAGCTTTTCCAGGTCGGGCCCGTCCGATGCGATGATCCTGTCAATCTCTTGCGCGCAACTCATGTCCTGCATTGGGTTGCCTCCTGTGATAAACTCGTCGAATTACATTTATGAATTTGATTTTGCATTTATCGAATCAAATTGTACGGAGTTGTCCGGCATTTGTCAATATAGGAAGGCGAGGCTGGCCGATCGACAAACTGGCTCAGGAATAAGACGATATCTTTACCTGCTTTTAACCACTTCTTAACCCCCGGCGACATATCATCGTGTCAGCGTGATCATCTCAGGGCATGACAGTCCCCGACTTGACACCGCCTATGAACTTTAAGGAGCGGGCATACGTGCGTTGGCGTTACTAACTTCCCCTTAACAGATGTGACGCGCGCGTATGCCGTCCCCCTCATGGATCGTTTCACCGCTGCATCGTAGCGATAGCGGAAAGGAAAAGTGGCAGGCATGGAAACGGATGTCTACCAGGGAAGCACCAGGATTGGTCGAGTGAGCACCTCAGGTGAAGTCTATTGTGAATGTCACAAAGTAGCTGGATCCTTGGCAATGGCGATATCTACCGCCATGACGGCGTCAAAGTCGGCTGGATCACCCGCAGCGGGACCGTGCTGGATCAGGAGTGCAACCGGGTCGGTCTCGTCAACGGCTCAGGCCGTGTCTATAAGGGCGCCATCGCGGTCGGGCAGATCGAGTGTGCTTCCGATCGCTACTGTGCTGGCGGTGCCGCCCTCCTGCTGATCTTGGGTGGGTATGCCGTTGGCCACACGCTCCAGGTGACACCCGACCAGGCCGGCAACCCGCTCACGAACAGAGAAGTGCTGCCAGGCGTCGTTCATCTGTCGAGAGGCGATTGGCGTTGGCTGCATCTGCTTGACCACTTTTTGGACAGGAACCAGACTAGCGTCCCCCGGATTTTTGAGAAGATACTTCTAAACACGTTCCGGGTAGAGTGTTGCTTCGGCATATCCATTGCACCAATTATGGGGCGGCCCCCCATGATAGATCATTCGTATCTTGTTCTCTTCCACAAGCACTGCCGGTGAACCTACCCCGCTGCCAGGGTCATCAATACCTATTCCTTCCCACTCTGCTTCGCACCGCAAGATGGGTTTACAGGGATAGTCATACCAATGAACCATATCCTCCGACGACATAAGACCTATTGTCTGAAACCCTTTCGGATATGGAGCATCCCAATAAACATAAAGCATATGTGCTTTACCACCGTACTCAAAAAGTTCTGTACACTCAAAACGGCCTATAACTACAGGATTTAACGGATATTTGGTCCAATGTATCAAATCCTCCGAGGTCGTGATTCCTATCGGACCCTGACCATCGATGAGGAAGTTGCTCCCGTATGTCAGGTAGTAGAGTCCTTTATAAAACAATATAGAATGATCCCATGCACCGAAGGAGTCCCATTCCCTCGGTCCGCCTTTCTTGATGATAGGGTTGGCTTCGTATTTCTCCCAATGATACAGATCCTTCGAGATTGCGAGTCCCAACTGCATGTTATAGCTCCAAGGCCCCCCGCTAGCGCCCATGTATACCATATAGTACAAACCATCCTTCTCTACGACTTTCCCATACATGGTAAAGAAAGAATCCCAATCCCCTTCTTTCCCTTGCGGTACTACCGGGTTACCCTCGTATTTAATCCAATTGATCATATCCTTCGAAGTTGCAAGACCTATTTGCCAACGCTCTCCTGCCGCAGGTTTTCCAGAGTAAAAGAGATAATAGGTATCGTCTTTCTTAAAAAGTCCGTTTTGTCTGACGCTCTGCCCATCCCATGTCTCCGGTATTCCTTTTAAAACCGGGTTATTTCTATATTTTATAAATTCACCAATCCATCCCATTTCTTCTTACCTCCTAAACTGCTCATAAACAAATCGACTCCACTTGTTATGCCTGTTGTGGAGCCAGGGTAAAGCCCAACTGAGCAGCCATACGCACAATATACCTGTAAACTTGTTCCTCTATTGCCTTTCTTATCCGCTTTCAGCGCGGAACGACACTTGACAAGGTTCAGTTCTACCAGCAATTCTCAATCTGAAAAATATGGCTGCTTTTCGCAGAGATTGAGCGGTTTGTGTTTGCAACATTTGGATTGATTTGACCAGAAACCGGTATCTGTTTCAGTCGGGGGTCAGTCGGGTTTTAGATTGAGAATTGCTGACCCATGATGGGCTGTGTGAGTTCGGCGCAGAGCACACGGTAGAATGCAGTGCCGCCTGGTTCGCAGGCGGGGAACAGAGGCGCCGGGCTATGACGGACAACACCCTCACGACCCCCATCGGCAAAGACGTTATCATGCGCGGCTTGCGTGCGCTGGGCGTGTGCGCGGGCATGGGGTTGATGGTGCACTCATCGCTGCGCAGTTTCGGCCACGTCGAGGGCGGTGCGTCGAGCGTGATCGAAGCGCTGATGGAAGTGGTTACCCCCGCGGGCACGCTGCTGCTGCCCACGTTCAACCACAACGTGCCGTTTGAGCAGGATGGCCCTGGCTTCTATGATCCGCTGAGCACGCCGACGATCAACGGCGCGATTCCTGACCGGTTCTGGCGCATGCCCGGCGTGCATCGAAGCCTGGATCCCACTCACCCGTTCGCGGCCTGGGGCAAACACGCCCAACGCTTTGTCGCAGGTCACCATCGCACCCTCACGATGGGGCCGCAGTCACCCCTCGGTCTGTTGCAAGCCGAGGGCGGATACGGCCTGCTGCTGGGCGTCGGTTACGGGTCCAACACCTTTCACCACGTCGTGGAGACGGCGTTGGGCGTGCCGTGCCTGGGGCGGCGCACCGAAGCCTATCCCATTCTGTTGCCAGGTGGCAGACGTGTGGAAGGGCGCACGTGGGGCTGGCGGAATGGCGTATGCCCCTTCACCGATCAGAATCGCTATGGCGAAGTCATGCGGGCGCGCGGACTGGATCGCGTAGGGTTGATTGGCCATTGCCGTGCCACGCTCTTCGCTTTGCAGGACTGCTTCGACGTCGTGTCTGAAATGTTGCAGCAGGGCCGGGATGGCTTTCCGCCGTGCAGCGGGTGTTCCATCCGCCCGCGTGTGGTCGCGCAAACAGCACCCTCGGACTGGGATGAGGTTGGGCAAACCCTTTTGCCCGGTTCAGTGGGGTGGACGTATTGAGCGCGCGTGATTCGGGTTGTGCGGTGATGGCGTTTGCCTAACGGCGCGTTAGCGTAGCGGCGCGTTAGCGTAACGGCAGCGCGATGGTCAACATGGTCCCCTGGCCCAATGTGCTCTCCGCCTTGACCTGTCCCCCATGCGCTTCGACAATCGATTTGACGATGGCCAGCCCCAACCCGGACCCACCGCTCTCCCGCTGGCGGGCGATATCGGCGCGGTAAGAGCGCTCGAAAATGTTGGGCAGATGCTCTGGGGCGATCCCGGCGCCGGTGTCTGCCACCACCAGTTGCACCTGGGCCGGGGCGGCGCGCGCCAGCAGCGTCACCTGCCCGCCGGCATTCGTGTAACGCAATGCATTGCTGACCAGGTTGCCCAGCGCGCGGATCATGTGCTCCGCGTCAACGCAGATGTCCGGCAGGCGCTCGTCGACGCGGACATGCAACATGATACCCTGCTGTTCGGCCGCGTGCTGGTAGGCGTCGGCGACCCGTCCGAGCAGCATCTGAGGTGCGACGAACTGCCGGTCGAGGTGCAATTCGCCCGCGTCGGCCAGGGAGAGCGTGTGCAGGTCCTCCACGAGATGCCGCAGCAGTTGAATTTCGTCGTGCATCATGGAGAAGCGTTCGGGCGTCGGCTTGAGCACCTGGTCGCGCAACGCCTCCACGTAACCGGAAATGACCGTCAGCGGCGTGCGCAAATCGTGGGCGATATCGGCGGTCATCTGGCGGCGCAACTGAGTGGCGCGCGCCAGGTTGGAACTCATGTGGTTGAACTGGTCTGCGAGCATCCCCAGCTCATCTCGCGAGCGCACCGGCACGCGTTGCTTCAAGTCGCCGGTGGCGATTTTGCCGGCAGCGGTCGTCAGCTCGCGCACCGGGCGGGTGATCAGCCGCGCCAGGAAGATACCGAGCAGCAGCGCGACGCCGATCATCACCACGGCGGCGATGATCAGGGCCAGGTCGGTGCGTGCCAGATACTGTTCCTCGGCGATGCTGCGGAAGGCCTCTGGGCCGGCAGTGAAGACGGTTGCGATGACCTGCCCGTCGCCGATGACGGATGTCCCGCGCGACAACTCATTCGGATCCACGCGCTCGCCCCGACCTGTGTTATTAAAGGGCATGATGACCACGCCAGTGGCGTCAACCAGGCCAAATTGCACTGGCGCAAGAATGCGTCTTTGTACCGAGGGCTGGCTATCCGATGGGCCGCTGTTGGCTGGGACGTTGGCTGGGACATTGGGATCACCGGGATATGGTGCGGCGGGCGTGTCAACTGACGTGATGGCGAGCGTGCTCTTGCTACTCTGGCGAATCCAGGCCTCGATGCCTGTCAATGAGTCATTCGTCTCGTAGTAGGTCCTGACATTGGCGACAAAGCTGTCGCGCTGCTGCTGGAAAACATAGTCGTTGAATTCGCGCGTGACCAACTGGCGGATGATGATGGAAGCAAGCAGCACGCTGGCCACGCTGGTCAGCAGGAATGCCAGCACGAGTTTTGTCATCAACGAACGCATGGCCGCCTCCTGCTAGTCTTCCTCGTCTGCGCCACAGCGATACCCAATCCCGAAAACCGTCTTGATATAGCGTGGTGCGGCTGCATCGGGTTCGATCTTCCTGCGCAGGTTGCGGATGTGGACGTCGATGGTGCGTTCGGCGCCCTCATAATCGTTGCCTTGTAGCCGCTCGAGCAGCGTATCGCGCGTAAAAACACGTTTGGGGAACTCCATCAGCGTGGCGAGCAGTTCGAATTCCGACGGCGTCAGGCTGACCGGCCGCCCCTCCACGGTCACACTGAAGGTGTTCCGATTGAGCACCAGGTCGCCGATACGATGGACCTTGTCGCCAGGTCCAAGCCCGCCGGACTCGGTCCGCCGCAGCACGGCCCGGATGCGGGCGAGCAATTCCGCCATGCCAAAGGGCTTGGTCACGTAATCGTCTGCACCCAGCTCCAGACCGACCACCTTGTCCGTCTCCGCCATGCGCGCCGTGAGCAAAATGATCGGGACGTTGTGCTGCTTGCGGTAGGCGCGCATGAACTCGAAGCCATTGAGATTGGGCATCATGATGTCCAGCAGGATCAGGTCGGGCATCTCTTGTTGTGCGACGGCCAATGCCTCTGCGCCATCGCGCGCTGTCACGATGCGATAACCATGCTCGCTTAAATAATCCTGGACCAGCGCCCGCACGTTGGCGTGATCATCCGCAATCAGAATCGTCTTGCCCATGAGCTTGCTGTGTCACTAGGGCGGAGTATAGCAATAATTTGTTCAGAATATATGAAGATCACGCTACCGGCCAAAACCACACACAAATGTAAACGGATTTGAACAACTTCTAAACATCCGCTCGCTATGCTCGAACCCGATGGAAAGGGGTACGTTCGTAAGGCAAAGGTTTGATCCAATCGCGCGTCTCGGTGGCGCGTTCCAGGCCGATTTCACACTGCGGCGCCTCAAGCGCTTCATCATCGGCGAGGCCCTCGGCACGCTCATCGACGTTGGATGCTTCACCCGGATGGCGCAAGGAGCGTGCCGATGAGTAGAGCAACCAGTGGGGCACTGAATGCAGCGAAGATGGATGTCTCCCATCAGGCTGGAACCGCGCTCGCAGAACCGATGACGTCGCCGGTGACCGCACAACCGACGTTCTCGGTCGTTGTGCCTGTGTGCAACGAACGAGCGGGGTTGCCGGAGCTGTACCGGCGGGTCAAGGCGGTGATGGATCAGATTTCCGATGATTGGGAACTGGTGCTTGTGGACGACGGCAGCCTGGATCAATCTGCGGAGATGATTGCGCTGCTATGTGCCCAGGACGATCAAGTCCGTGGGATTCGGCTGACCCGCAATTTTGGCTCTCAGATTGCCGTCACGGCCGGGCTTGACGCAGCGCGCGGGCGGGCAGTGGTCCTGCTGGATGCAAACCTGCAGGACCCACCGGAAGTCATCCCCGAACTGGTTAGCCAGTGGCGGGCTGGGTTCGATGTGGTCTATGGCGTGCGCAGCGGCCGCACGCAGGCGAGCTGGTTCAAGCGTGCCACGATGAGCGGGTTCTCCCGTCTCATCCAGCACATCACCCATGTCGACATCTCGCTCGACGCTGGTGATTTCCTGCTGATGGACCGGCGTGTGGTGGATGCGATCAAGCAGATGCCCGAGCGGCAGCGTTTCTTGCGCGGGATGGTGAGCTGGATCGGTTACAAGCAGACCGAGGTGAACTATCAATGTCAGCCGCGATCCGCCGGCGAGACCAACCTCACCTTTGGGAGGATGCTGGATTTCGTGCTCGACGCAATGACCGGGTTCTCAACCCTGCCGTTGCAGTTCGCCAGTTATAGCGGCTTTGCGGCCGTGCTCTTGAGCGGGCTGGTGATAGCCATGGTAGTCCTGTCGGGCCCGTCGGGCGCAGGGCAGGCATGGCTGAGCCAACTGACGACGGTGGCCATGGTGCTCTTCCTGGGCGGTGTCCAGTTGATTTGCACCGGCATTGTCGGCGCGTACCTGGGGCGCGTGTACGGTGAGATGAAACAACGCCCACTGTACCTGGTCGACCAACGGTGGGGCTTCACCGAACAAACCAAGCGTTAATCTCACCAGGTTCAAAAAAAGGCTGCGTCCATGATGATGCAGCCTTTTTTGTGCGCACTGATGTTTGCGTCTGACGGGTTAGATGAGCAGATAGGACGCGATCCATCGCCCCGAGCCAATGTACGACCAACCGTGCCACCTGTAGTAAACATGGACGGCGCTGCCACGGCGCAGAACCCGAACAATTCTGCAATTGGTTGAAGCACATGTCCTGACATTTGCCGCCAAAACCCGCACACGGGACCAATAAGCCGAACCATCCAAGCTGGATATGCTTGTGCTTGAGCCTGGCTGCTCTGGCTGGGCGGCAAATGTTGGCGTCGCAAAACTTGCCAGCGCCATGAGCGAAATGACAGACACGACGAGTAGCCGAATGACCTTTTTCATGTTGTGTTCACCGTTTTCTTTTAGAACTCGAACGTAGCTGAATGGAACTGTCTAATTCACCAGTTGAGTGGGGGAAGAAACCCCAGGGTAATGGCTTGCTCTATTGTGATCACCTCCGAACAGGAACTCTCTATGCACACAGTCTTCACACACAGTCTTCATGAGATGGTAGGGAAGAGTTGTTCAGATTTGGTGAATATTTGATTCGGATCTGCTCACGATCTGCCAGGATGAATCGTGACGGTCGATGTCGCCTGGAAGGATCAAAACTACACAAGCCTAACCGGATTTGAACAACTTCTAAACATCCACTCGCTATCCTCACTTGCCAATGAGAATCGCGTTTCTACGAACAATCACGTTTGGCGTGGGGGTGTTGTCAGCCCGGACCGCCCGGTGTTGTACCTGGGCGGGTTCATGGGCCAGGACGCGGTGGAAACGACGGAGAGTCTGGCCCGCATGGTGACCGGCAAAGAGCTGCGCTACCAACATCGAAAGGAGAGGAATCATATGAAACACACAATCGGGAAAATGATCATCGTCGCTGGCATTGCGTTTGCGCTCGTCGGGTGTGGCGCGGGTGGGTCATCCGGGGCAACACAGCCGGATGCGGCGGGAGCACCACCTGACTCAACGCCCGGCAGAGGCGGGCAGAATCAAATGTCCCCGGGCGTCACTGGCAAAGTCATCTCGGTGGATGGCTCCAAGATCACCGTCGAAGATCAGCGCCAACAGAGCACGATCACCGTCGCGTTGACGGATAGCACCCAGGTGTTCAAACAGATGACCATCGATCTGGCCAATGTGCCGGCGGGTGAATCCATCAGCGCCGTCGGCAACCAGGAGGGCGATGTGTTCACGGCGACTCAGGTGCAGATCGGAACGGCAGGCGGGCCGAGCGGCAATAACCCCGGTGAGAGAGGCCAGCAGGGCGGCAACGCTGCTAACGGCGGGCAGGCACCCCCTGAGGGAACGGCGCAACCGGGGCGTGGTTTAGGTGGCCGGCTCTTTGGTACGGTCGAGCAGGTGTCTGGCGACACGATGACGGTAAAGACGACCGATGGCTCAACCGTCCAGGTGCGCCTCGCCACTGATGGGAAGGTCGTACAGCAGGTGGCCGGCACGAGCGCCGACATCACCGCTGGTGTGCAGGTCAGTGTCATGGGCGAACAGAACGACACGACGATGACTGCCGCTCGGATCACCATCGTCCCCGCCACATCCCAGCAACCGTAGGTTATTTTGCGGCCGAACATACGGATGACGTCTGATGAGTGTGGCAACCGCCAGATGACATGAAATGATCCTACTAAATCTGAACAACTTCCTTATAGTTGTTTCTTAAAATGTTCTTATTCTGTATAGAAGGGCCGATTAGTTATGCTAAAGAAGAAAGCTGAGAAAAATCGCACGGATGGTTCTGGAAATATGACCGATATCGGCCGAAATGGCCTGAACAATGACAATGGCGCTGGCTCGGGTGACATCGTTCAGATCGAAGATGTCCACAAGAGCTTCGTGATGGGTAAGGAGGCCGTGCCGGCGCTGCGTGGGATCACATTGAACGTGCATCGCGGCGAGATCCTGTGTCTCATGGGACCCAGCGGCAGCGGCAAGACGACCATGCTCAATATCATCGGTGGGTTGGACACACCCAGCCGCGGGCACGTCGTTGTCGAAGGCGAGAACGTGGTCTCACTCAATGAAGAGAAGCTGGCCAGGCTTCGTCTGCGCAAGATGGGCTTTGTTTTTCAAAACTTCAACCTGCTCAGCAACTTCACCGCGCTCGAGAACGTGCAGGTGCCGATGGTGCTGGTCGGCAGGAAGGATGTCAAACGCGCCAGGGAGTTGCTCAGAATGGTCGGCCTGGGCGACCGCATGAACCACTACCCCAGTGAGCTATCCGGTGGTCAACAGCAGCGTGTCGCCATTGCGCGCGCGCTCGCCAACGACCCCCCGCTGATCATCGGCGACGAAATGACCGGCGACCTGGACACGGAGACTTCGTACGAAATCATGGGCCTGCTGACCCAGCTCAACAAAGAGCGTGGCACCACGGTTGTGTTCGTCACACATGACCCGCGCATGAGTCACTTTGCTCACCGGGTCATCCGTATGCGCGACGGCAAGCTGGAGGACGAGAAGACGAACGGGTCGTTGAAGGACGACGCGTTTGCTGCTGCCATGTCCGTGACTTCAGGTGTGGCTTAGCCAGAGGGTATGACATGAGTCTGAAATATGTTCTAAACTCCATGAGGCGCCGCAAGTTGCGCACGCTCATCATCGCACTCACCCTGACGATCGGCGTGGCATTGGTCGGCGCACTGCTGGCACTGGTGGACACACAACGCCAGTTCAGCATCGTATCGCTCGGGGCGGAAACCGGCGGCTACGATCTCTCCATCACCAAAAGCGATCTGGCGGCCTCGCCGTTCTTCAGCATCACCGAGGTGCAGGCTGCAGCGGCTGACAGTTACGATCAGATCGCCGCGATGTACGCGCGCATCGAGGACACGGTGGAGGCACGCCTCCCGGATGCCACCGAGGGCGAAGAAGTGACCTTCATCGCCATTGACACCGCTAGAGATAGCCTGGTGTCATCGGAACAGGGGAGTCCCACTCAAGAAAACACGGGTGGTGTTGGCGTCGCCGGCATCCGCATTACTGGTGGTGGTGGCGGCCCGCGCGGTGGCGGCGGTGGCGCCCCGCCGGGTGGCGCAACATTCAGAGGTGGCCCTGGTGAGTCCAGTTCCAGCAGTGGTATGACCGCAGATGCAGGTGGTGTCTATCCGCCGGAAAATG
>JAMDDR010000277.1 GCA_023488685.1 Chloroflexota bacterium
CTGGCGCACTCGCGTTGGGGCTGCCGCTCCAACACCACCGGCGCCCTGATCTGCCTGGCGCTACATCCTGAGCGCCGTTCAGGCAGTGCGGCGCGGCGAGCGCTGGATTTGTTGCTCGGTCGTGAGACGCGCGAACAACACACCTTGGGGTTCGAGGTGGCCCGCCTGATTGGCTGCGAGCCAGCGCGCGGCTTTTTTACCTTTTTCGCCCGTTTCGACCCGGCGCTCATCGTCGATCTCTGCGTGCGCACTGGTGCGACGCTCGAGGACTCGCGTGTGGCCGAGTTGGTGGCGTTTGTGCGCGGATTGCAAGGGCCGTACGGTTTGTGGGTCTATGCGCCGCGCCCACAGGCTTCGCGCTGGTTGACGCTTGACCTGTTGCGCCAGCTCCCTCGCCTGGACACGACGGGTGATTGGGTTAGCCTCGAACCCCGCACGCCGTTCCAGCCATATGCGAAGAAAGTGAAACGGTATTAAAACTGGGTGTGATTGTGCAAAATGATAGCAGTTCGACAAGGGGTACCTGATAAGGAGTGTCTGATGAAGATCGTGATGGTATCCGGGAGCCGTAACCCTGAAGGGCAGACCGCTCGCGCCGCCAATGCCATCCTGGACGGCGCAACGAATTTCGGCGCGGTGTGTGAGCGCATTTTTCTGCCTGTTCACAACCTGGAGCGCTGCCGGCAATGTGAAGATAACGGCTGGGGGATCTGCCGCACCGAGGGTCGCTGCATCATCGACGATGATTTTGCCGGCATCGTCACGCTGCTCAAAGAAGCCGATGTCGCTGTGTTTGCGACCCCCGTCTATTACAGTGATCTTAGCGAGAGTATGCGCGCATTTACTGACCGGCTACGCAGAATGTGCTCGCATGCAGACGGGCGCTCTGGGATTGAAGACAAACCGGCTGTCGGTATCTGTGTGGCGGGTGGAGGCGGCGTTGGCTCGTTGAATTGTTGTGTCAGTCTCGATAAAGTGCTCAACACGTGTGGTTTCGACGTCGTGGATATGTTCCCGGTGCGCAAGCAGAACCTGAAAGCGAAATTGAATCAGTTGCGACTCGCGGGCGCCTGGCTCGCAAATAAACCCAAAACAAAATAGCCCCCTGTGGCGCAAGTCGTCCCATGGCGCTCTCGGTGACATACTCGACAGACTCCCCAGAAAGGGGGAGTCGTATATACCCCTGGGCCGTGATGCCCATTCAGCCGCCACTCCTTACACTCATGGGCGCAATTCATCGAAAAGGAGAAACGAAATGTCGTCACAAGTATCAACGCTTCGAAGCCCAGAGATGGGCAATGCTCTGTCACAACGGCTGTGGAATTGGAAGGACGTGGCGCTCATGTCCATCGCCAGTCTGCTGGGGGTGATCGTCGGGGCTGTCGTCCTGTTCTTTGTCACCATGCCCGCCAATGCCGGCACGACCAGTGGCCTGACTGCGGCGTATATGCTCAGCCTGGTGGCCGTCCAGGCAGTTGTGATGTTGGCCAGTGTGTGGGGGCTGGGTTTGCTGCGACGCAAAGCCAGTTGGGCAACCATCGGGTGGCGTCCCGTCTCGACGAAATGGATCCTGGCTGCGCTTGGCCTGTTTGTGCTGCTCCGGGTGGTAGTGACTGTGCTTGGCCTCTTGCTGCAGTCAGTCGGGATTCACAGCCAGCAGGCCATGGCGTTGGCGCCCGAAGGATTCACCTGGGCTTCGGCGATAGGGTCTTTGGTGTTGACGGGTGTGCTTGGACCGATCTCTGAAGAGGTGTTCTTTCGCGGCGTGTTGTATCGCTGGTTGCGTGACCGCTGGGGTGTTGCGGTGGGTCTGGTGGTCAGCAGCGTCATCTTTGGTCTGTTCCACGTGGAGCTGGCGACGGTGATTCCCGCCATCGTGATTGGACTCGTATGTGCGTTTGCTTACGAGCGCAGCAAATCACTCGTGCCGGCGATCGTGATCCACAGCGCCAACAACTTGTTTGCCATTCTCATGCTGTACGGCTTCCTGGCGGCTGGTGGCACGCTGTAGCGGTGGCCGGGCCACACCTGATGTGGAATCACGCGGGTACAGGCCGTTGGTGCATCACAGGTAGTCATGTCCGATATGCAATCTCGATCGACGGTACCGCTGAGTCTTCGGTTGGTGATCGCCACCAGCGCGTTTGCCGCGCTGATGGCGATCGTGGCTTTTTTCATCGCTGGAATGTCGGCAGCACTGTGGGTGGCTGTGGCAGGTGTGCTGACTCTGGTGTTGGCGTATGGGCTGGTCTTGCGACGGCTGGCGCCCGAGATGAAAACCCGCGCCGCACAACTGGCGCAACAACAGTCGCTCCTGGTCGCCCAACTGCGTGAGGCGGCGGCGCAGGAGGAGCGCAACCGGCTCGCGCGCGACTTGCACGACACGATCAAACAGCAACTCTTCAGCATCAACGTCGCCGCTGCAACGGCACAGAGCCTGCGCGCGCGAGATCCGCAGGCGGCCGATGAACACATCCAGGAGGTTCGGCAACTGGCCCAGGCGGCGATGGTGGAAATGAAGGCGCTGCTCACCCAGTTAAGACCGCAGCCGCTGGCAGCCGTGGGGTTGGCCCAGGCGATCCGCGATCAGCTCGATGCCTTGCATTTCCGTTCGGAGGTGGTCGTCGATTTTCAATGCGACTCGCTGCCGGATGAATCCCGCCTGCCCCTGGGCGCACAGGAAGCCATTTTCAGGATCGCGCAAGAGGCGCTGGCAAATATTTCCCGTCACGCGCGTGCCACCCATGTCGCGGTCGCCATCACGCACGACCACACGGCATTGACGGTCTGTATCCGTGACGACGGTCAGGGTTTTGATCCGTCCAACACGCGTGAAGGCATGGGCATGAGCAATATGCGGGCTCGTGTGGCTGAGTTGGGCGGGCAGTTTCGGGTGGAATCGTCCCCATCTGCGGGCAGCGAAGTCGTTTTCACCATCCCCCTCGTCCGCGAGCGGCTCGTTGTGGATGCGGCGCTGGTGGAGAAACGCTACAAGCTGAATCAGGTCGCGACGACTGCGTGGGCGGTGGCAGGGGTAGCGGCTGTTTTCGCCGTGTTTGCTGCCAATAGTGCCCTGACGAATTCTACCCAGCCGGCGTCATTGATATGGGTCGCGTTGCTTGGGATGGGGCTGGTTGCGGCCGTGGTCGTCGCGGGGTGGACTTACGGAAAAATCCGCAGCGTTCTCCCCGCCGGTTCGCGCATGCGTGATGTCGTGCTGGGGGGCGTCCTGGGCGCAGGTGTCTCGGCCACATTGATCGGTACATGGGCGGCCTTCAACATGTCGAGTTACGTGATGGCGGCTGTCTGTAGCCTTAGCGCGGTTGCCCTGGTTGCTGCGAGCGCGGTCTTGAATGAGCGTCTTTTTGCCCATACGTTGCACGAATGGACCACGATTGAGAAGGAACAGGCGACCTTGCGCAGTTGGCAGTGGTTGGGACCATTGTTCCTGATTATGCAGGTGTTCTGGCTGACGACACAGGCACCGTTCGACATGTCTCAGATGCAATTCACCCAACCCTTTGAAGCGATTGTGAAAGACTACGTGCAGGCGAATGCATTCTGGTGGTTGTGGTTGATCACCGTGCTCGGGTTTGTCTTGTTTTCAAGGCGGCGTATCGGTCAATTGGAGCAGATGGGTGTGCATATGGTCCGTGTGCCGTCACGTGCCCCGGCCGATGTCACCGCGCGAACAAGCCTCTCACGCTGGCGCATCGCTGCCGTGGTGCTTACCGTTGTCTATCTGCTCGTGGCCCTGCCTCTCACTGGAATGATGTTGTTTGGCCTGGATAGGCCGGCCTGGCTGTTGGCAGTGTTGTTCTGCCTGCTGCTGCTGGCACTAAAGGTCAAGGTCGAGCAGCGGCTCACACGGGACATTGATCAATGGACGACGCTCGACGCGCAGAAAAGTGCGCTGGCCGTATACCAGATGCTTGCCGTAACGAGCCTGATCATGGTCATAGCTGGGCTGGTAGGTGGTATTGTCGCCGTGCTCGGCATGGACAATGTGTTTCCATTCGTCCGGCAGGAAACTGTAGCCGATTCCCCCTTGGGTGTCGTCGGCGCGCTGATCACCTTGCTCTTTGGAACGCCGCCCTACGCGGCGATCATGTGGGCGGTTGTGCGCCGGCGTGTCCGGCGATTTACGCATCAAGCAGTGGATGATCTCAGCACGACAGAAGGAATAGAGCATGAACGAGAATAGCGGACAGGTTCGAGTCGCCCTGGTGGACGACCATAGCATCGTTCGGCGCGGGTTGCGTGCTTATCTGAACGCGCAACCAGACATTTGTGTGGTGGGAGAAGCGGCCAGCGGCGAAGAAGCGCTGGCGCAGGCGGCGCTGTGGCGGGCGGATGTGGTCGTGATGGACGCGCATATGCCTGGGGGGATTACTGGCATCGAGACGACCCGTCGCATCAAACGAGCCTGCCCGGAGGCACAGGTGATCATGTTGAGCGGTTATGCCGACGACGCGCGCGTGATCGGCGCGTTGCGCGCAGGAGCGATCACGTACCTGCCGAAGGACTCTGAGCCGGAGCAACTGCTCGAAGCGGTGCGACAGGCTGCGGCGGGCAAGGCACTGCTCGACCCGGAGTTGATGAAGCGTGTGATGGAAGCTCAAGGCCTGCGCTATGCCGATGTGCTGACGGCGCGCGAGCTTGACGTGTTGCGAGGCGTGGCGGGCGGGTTGACCAATGCCGAGATTGCATCCGAGTTACACGTGTCTGAGGAAACGGTCAAGACGCATTTGAGCAATATCCTGCGCAAGCTCAATCTGACACACCGCACGCAGGCGGCCGTATTTGCGCTAAAGAACGGGCTGGTGGAATAATGTGGCTCTTAACTCTGATCCATATCTCTTTACTCAAGAGGAGCCATGCATCACGTATTAACAGACTCGTTGAAGCGGTTGGAGGACTATTTCTCGCAGGATGATCGCTGTATCGGCATGTACCTGTGGGGGTCATTATCGAACCACAGCGCTGACGAATGGTCGGATGTCGATGTGGCCGCGGTCTTCCGGGATGAGGATTACGCTGCGCTGAAGGCAGAATTCCGTGCGATCTGCGAACGGTTGTGCGGCCCAATCCTGGTGCTGCTGCCGGAGGGTGAGAACGCCGAGTTCGTCAACGATGCCTTCCTGTTCGAGGCGGAAGACCGTCTGCATCTATACGATTTCACCATCCTCAGCGTTGGATTTCTGCAAAAGGCAACCTGGCTGCGCCCGCAGCAGGTGCTCTTCGACAAAACGGGTGCCCTGGCAGCCGCGGCCAGTCGTGAAACCGTTCCCACGTTCAAACCGGATGGGTTGCGCCGTCAGATCGATAACTACTGGGTATATACCTACCTGAACGGCAAATACTACAAGCGTCGCGACACGTACAAAATGCTCTATGTGCAGGGCGTCATTTTCCAGACGCATATGCAGGTGCTGCATGCGCTTTATCCCGATGCAGAGTGGCATTGGTGGGCGCGCGACATTCACACGCTGCCGGAGGCACAGCAGGCCGAGTTGATGATCTATTTCGTCGCCCATCAACCCGACGATATCGGGCGAGCCCTGCAGACGGAGATGGCACTGTTTTCGCGCGACGCACAGGCGGCGTGCCAGAAGTGGGGTGTGGCATACCCGGCAGAGCTGGAACGCGGCGTGCGCGAGCACCTCACGTTCATGGGCGTGACTGGATGAGACTCGGATAAGACTCCCGGAGTCGTGCGAACGCGGAGCGTTCGCACGACTCCGGGAGTCTTATCCGGCTAAGTGGAGGTGCATGTGAATATCCTGATCCTGGGTGGAACGGTGTTCCTCGGTCGTGCACTGGTCGAGGCGGCGCTGCAACGTGGCCATCAGCTAACCCTCTTCAACCGCGGTCAATCGAATCCTGACCTGTACCCGGAGATCGAAACGATCCGCGGCGATCGCAAAGTGGATCTGTCTGCGCTCGCCGGGCGGCGTTGGGACGCGGCCATCGACACGTGCGGCTATGTGCCCCGCGTCGTGCGTACGTCTGCCGAAATACTTGCCGGCGCTGTCGATCATTACACATTCGTCTCAACCCTTTCGGTGTACGGTGAGGTGGCTGCACCAGGCACTGGCGAAAATGCGCCTGTGGCGACGTTGATTGACGAGTCAACGGAGGATATTACCGGCGAAACGTATGGCCCGCTCAAGGCATTGTGCGAACAGGCGGCCGAGCGCGCCATGCCGGGCCGTGTGTTCGTTCCTCGTCCGGGGTTGATCGTCGGGCCGCACGACCCAACGGACCGTTTTACCTACTGGCCGCGCCGTGTGGCGCAGGGTGGGCACGTGCTCGCGCCGGGACGCCCTGAGCGCCCGATCCAGTTTATCGACGTGCGTGACCTGGCCGGGTGGATGATCCAAATGGTGGAGGCGGCACAGGTCGGCATCTACAATGCCATCGGCCCTATGCCCATGGTGACCATGGGCCAACTGCTGGACACGAGCAAGGCCCTCAGCGGTAGCGATGCGCACTTCGTGTGGGTGAGTGAGGGTTTTCTCGGCGAACAAAAGGTCGTACCGTGGTCCGAAATGCCGCTGTGGGTGCCCGAATCTGATCCGTCGATGGCGGGATTCTTTGGTTTTGACAATCACAAGGCGCTCACCACCGGGCTGGCCTTCCAATCGCTGGCCACGACCGTGCGCGACACGCTGGCGTGGGACGCGGCGCGCCCGGCTGGACAACCCTCGCGCGCAGGCATCTCGCGTGAGCGCGAGACCGAGCTGCTGCGCGCCTGGCGGGCAGCAGAATCATGAGAACACTATTCCAGGAGGTCATATGACGACGACAACCTTGTGGTACACCCAACCGGCGAGTGCATATATGAACGGCCTGCCCATCGGTACCGGCCGGCTTGCGGCGATGGTGCTGGGTTCCATCGACCCCGAGCGCGTTGCGCTCAACCACGAGTGGCTGTGGCTGGGCACCCATCGCACGCGCGACACCGAGCCGCGCGCTGACCGGCTGCCCGAGGTGCGCCGGTTGTTACTGGCAGGTCAATATGATGAAGGCACGCGTAAAGGCAATGACGCCTTTGGCGGTCCTGGCGGTATCATCGGCAAACCTAACCGGGTTGACCCCTATCAGCCGGCTGGCGATTTGCACTTTCAGCTCGACCATGGGGAGGTTGGGGAATACCGCCGCAGGCTTGACCTGGAGCAGGGTACAGTGATTGTCGAGTACGTTGCTGCTGGCGTGCACTACCGGCGTGAATACCTGGCGCATCTCAAGCACGATTTGTTGCTGGTGCGGCTCACCGCCGATCGTCCCTTCTCAGGTGAAATTTGGCTGTCGCGTGTGGATGATCCCGGATGTGCCCTCCACTTCCATTCACAGACCGATCTGCTGGCGATGGACGGTCAGTTTGAGGGTGGCATCGCTTTCCGTGTTGAGGCGCGGCTGTACGCGCGCGGCGGTGCCCTGCGCGTCGCCGGCGAGCGCGTGCATGTCGAGGATGCTGATGAAGTGCTCATCGCCATCAACATCGGCACCTCGGCCAAAGAGGGGAACCCCGCCGGCGAGTGTGCGCGGTTTGCGTTGGCTGATGCGGATTGGCAGCATCTGCTGGAAGACCACCTGGCGGTCTATCGCCAATGCTATGGCGCTGTTGACGTCCAGGTGGACGTGCCCCAATCGCCCCTGCCTACGGATGAGCGGTTGCAGGCGGCGCGCGCGGGCGCACAAGATGCAGCATTGCCGTTGCTTTACTTCAACTATGGCCGCTATCTGCTGCTCGCCTCGACGGCTACAGCCGAGTTGCCGCCAAACTTGCAGGGCAAGTGGAATGAGGAGTTGCGCCCGCCCTGGGAGTGTGATTACCACCACGATATCAACCTGCAGATGAACTACTGGCCGGCCGAGGCCGGTGGCATACAAGCCGCGACCGAGGCGCTGTTCCAGCACATCGAACGCTTCATCCCGCACGCGCGCAAAGCCGCGCGCGATCTGTATGGCTGTGATGGCGTGTGGTTCCCCATCCAGACGGATGCTTGGGGTCGCAGCACACCGGAGTCGTATGGTTGGGCGGTGTGGATCGGCGCCGCGGCCTGGCTGGCACAGCACATGTGGTGGCACTACGAGTACGGGCAGGACATTGATTTCCTGCGCCAGCGCGCCTACCCATTCTTCAAAGAGGTCGCCGCGTTTTACGAGTCCTACCTGGTCGAAGACGACAACGGCTATCTGCAGATCGTGCCGTCACAGTCACCCGAGAACCGTTTTGTGGGTGGGGGTGACCTGCCGGTGACGCTATGCGTATCGGCCACGATGGATATCGAACTGATTCAGGATCTGCTGGGCCATGCGATCCGTTCGGCCGAGCTACTGGGTGTAGATTCGGACCGGCGCACGCAGTGGAGGATCATCCTTGACCGCCTGCCGCCGCTGCGGGTGGGACGTTATGGCCAGTTGCAGGAGTGGAACGAAGACTTTGACGAAGTGGAACCGGGCCATCGCCACTTCTCGCATCTGTTTGCACTGTACCCCGGCGACGGGATAGATCCCGAGCGCACGCCGGACCTGTGGCAGGCGGCGCGCCAGTCGCTGGAGCGCCGCCTGGCGCACTCGGGGGGGCATACGGGGTGGAGCCGCTCGTGGGTGGCCTGCTTCTACGCGCGGCTGGGCGAGCCCGAGCCGGCGTGGAACCACTTCAAGCATCTTATCCTCGACTTTGCCACACCCACATTGCTGGATCTGCATCCCCCGCGTATTTTCCAGATCGATGGCAATTTTGGCGGCACGGCGGCGGTGCTCGAAATGCTGCTGCAAAGTTACCACGCGGAACTGCATTTCCTGCCGGCGTTGCCGCGTGCCTGGGCCAGCGGCAGCGCCCGCGGCTTGCGTGCGCGCGGTGGCTATACCGTGAGTGTGACCTGGCAGGATGGCCGGCTCACCCGCGCCGAAGTGGTGCCTTTGGCGGATCGCACTTGCACGATTCTGCATGGCGCAGGGCAGTACACGATCCGGGACGCGACAGGACAGCCGGTGGCTGCCACTCAGGAAGGGCACCGGTTGCGATTCGAAGTGCGTGCCGGGCAGACCTACATCATCGTCCCAGCACGCTGATGGCTTTTGCCGAAGTGGAAACCCAAGTAGAAACCCGGCATCTCGCGGATGCCGGGTTTCTGGTATGTAAGGTCAACAAACATGTCATGTGCACTGCCTGTAGGTGCAATATGTCACTGGCGCCCGTGACAAAATTGGTTTAGTATGCGCTCGGTGCTGTCCCTTCGGCGATAGCACTCACAAAGCCACACCAGGAAGTGTGACTTATGTGTTCGGATCGTGAGCATCATAGAGATTGTCTAGCATGTCAAGGACTACATTCAGGGCAACATCGCATTGTTTGTCTTATGGTTCGGCGGTAGAGAGTAGAGTGCGCGGATTCAGGGTGCTTGTGGATGCCCCCAAATACCTCGGCGGCGCGGACACGGGTATGCACCCGGTTGAGCTCCTGCTGTGCGCGTTGGGTTCGTTCCAGTGTAACATCGTCAAAACCTTCGCGGAAGCACAAGGAATCGAGTTGCGGGACCTATGGGTCGAACTCGAAGGCAACCTGGACCAGGCAGGGCTGCTGCAATCGAGCGTCGATGGCGGCGCAGATCCTCAGGAAATCAACCTGACGTTCCACCTACGAACGCATGCGCCCGACGAAGCGATTGCGTCGCTTACCGCGTTCGTGCAGCGACGCTGGTCCCAGGGCGAGGCGTTGTTCAACGGCATGAAAATCGCAGCGAGTGCGGTCGTGATCGACCCCCCGGCCCGCCAATTCTCCTGAGCGTCGTGCTGACCAGTCCGTTGGACTGGAGGATATGAATGGAATAGAGCGCGGCACCCGTGTCGCGCTCTTCTTGTGCCTTGTCTCGGCGGCGATTCCGCCAACAGCGCATATCCCTGGAGCCGCCTGACGAAGCGCCCAGCGAGATCGGGTGACTGCGGTTAAACTGTCATATCCGTTTGCGCAAGTTCCTGAGCCAAAGCACAATGGGCCTTGACCGCAAGGTCAGTGATAAATATGCCAACCATTATCAACATCCACGGCACCCGGTTTTACCTCAACGGCCGCCTCACGTATGAGGGTGTCCTTTACCGTGGCAAAGCCATTGGGGGATTGCTGTTCAACAACCGCATGGTGCAGGCCATCTTTGACGATGCCAACCCAGCCACGGCGCCACAATGGCGTTATCCCGATACGGGGGTTTGGGACCCGGACCGCAACACAGCAGAATTCTGTGCCGCGTTGGCCGAGTATCGCCGCCACGGCCTGCTGGCGGTCACCGCCGGCTTGCAGGGCGGCGGCTCCGTGTACACGCCCGACATCTACGACCACTTCGTCAACTCAGCCTACGAGCCGGATGGGACGCTCAAGCCGGCTTACTTCGACCGTCTCCTGCGCGTGATCGAAGCCGCCGATGCCGCTGGTATGGTGGTGATCGTCAATTACTTCTACTGGAAGCACGCAGCACGGCTCCAGGGCGAGCGCGTGGTGGAACGGGTGACTGAACAGGTTACCGATTGGTTGTTGCGCACCGGTCACGAGAATCTCCTGGTGGACGTCGCCAACGAGGCCGGCGACTGGTGGGGCCAACCCCTGTTCAGCGCTCAAAACATCCACCGGTTGATCGCGCTGGTGCAGGGGATGGCGCTGAACGGCCGGCGGTTGCTGGCCGGTGCCAGTACCGGCGGTGGCACAGCGCTGCCCGAGGGGCGCTGGCGCGAGATCGAGGATTTTCACATGCCGCACGGCAATGGCCTGCGGCCTGACGAGTTGCGCGCCAAGCTGCAACGGTTGAAAGAGACGGATGAGTTCAAGCGCCACCCCCGCCCGATACTCGTCAACGAAGACTCGGTTTTCGTGGAGAACCTGGAGGCTGCCATCGACGAGTATGCGTCTTGGGGCTTCTATCACCAGGGCTTTGGCAGCCATTACCGTGATCTGACGGACTGGACGGCGCATGAGCGCGAGCGCCGGTACGAGGATCTGAGCGGCTACCAGACCGTGCCGGTGAACTGGGGCATCAACGACCCATACAAACGCGCATTTTTCGAGCGGCTGAAAACGATCACGGACGGACGCTGACCATGATACTGACCATCATTGTGAACATCATCCTGCCCATCTTTGTCCTGGTCGGCGTTGGCATCGTGATGGATCGCACCTTCCACCTGGACCTGGCGACGCTGTCCAAGCTCAACTTCTACGTGTTCGTGCCGGCGCTGATCTTCATCAAGACACTGGATGCGCAACTATCGCCGGCACTGTTCGCATCGGTGGCTGCCTTTACGGCGTTGCACATCGTGCTGATGTTTGTGCTGAGCTGGACGTTATTCGGGTTGCCGCCATTCAGCCGGCAGCGGCCCGTGCTCACGCTCGCCGCCATTCTGTCCAACGCCGGCAATTACGGCATCCCGCTGGCGACGTTGGCCTTCGGCGCGCAAGGGGCGAGTGCCATGGCGATCGTGGTCATGGTGCAGAATTTGGCCACCTTCACCGCCGGCCTGTGGATCATGGACTCGGGTCGTTCCCATTGGAGCGACGTGGTGAAGGGCTTTCTCAAGGTGCCGGTCGTGTGGGCGGTGGTCGCCGCGCTGGTGCTGATCGTACTCAAAGTGGAGTTGCCCAGGCCCATCCGTGACCCGATGACTTATCTCTCCGATGGCCTGATTCCTGTGGCGCTGGTCACGCTGGGAGTACAACTGGCGCGCAGCCGTTTCGGCGCACAGTTGAAGACAGTCTCGCTGGTCACTGCGATTCGTTTGCTGCTGTCGCCGTTGCTGGCTGTGGTGATGGCGGCAGTGTGGTCGCAACTGTCGCCCGCAACCATCAACCCGGTGGCGCCGGTGATGGTGATTGCCGCAGGGATGCCGGTGGCCGTGAACGTCTACATCCTATCGGTGGAATACGCGCGTGACTCCGAACTGGCCTCGCGCGCTATTTTCGCAACGACGTTGCTCAGCGCGCTGACGCTGACATTCTGGTTATTGATCGTCAAAGGGGCATGATGAGTATGAACATCATCCTGCCCATCTTTGTCCTGGTCGGCGTTGGCATCGTGATGGATCGCACCTTCCACCTGGACCTGGCGACGCTGTCCAAGCTCAACTTCTACGTGTTCGTGCCGGCGCTGATCTTCATCAAGACACTGGATGCGCAACTATCGCCGGCACTGTTCGCATCGGTGGCTGCCTTTACGGCGTTGCACATCGTGCTGATGTTTGTGCTGAGCTGGACGTTATTCGGGTTGCCGCCATTCAGCCGGCAGCGGCCCGTGCTCACGCTCGCCGCCATTCTGTCCAACGCCGGCAATTACGGCATCCCGCTGGCGACGTTGGCCTTCGGCGCGCAAGGGGCGAGTGCCATGGCGATCGTGGTCATGGTGCAGAATTTGGCCACCTTCACCGCCGGCCTGTGGATCATGGACTCGGGTCGT
>JAMDDR010000316.1 GCA_023488685.1 Chloroflexota bacterium
CGATCGGCGGTCTGAGGCGAAGCCTCGTTAGTACTTCACGCGCTACGACGCCAGGCAACCTTAGTGTCCTGGTGTCGCAACGTCTTGGTGTTCGCATTCTGATACGGATAACAGTTCCTCGATGATCGTAAGCCCCCATTCCAGGTCGGCTTGCTCGATGACAAGTGGTGGGCAAAGGATGAGCATGTTGCCACGCATGGCGACGCTGACACCACGCCGTAAGGCCTCCCGCTGCAAGCGCTTCAGCCAGGATAACGGTTGCGGAAATGAGAATGCCTTCATCTCTACCACGGCAAAGAGCCCTGCACCACGCACGTCACCGATGCATTCATGCCGCGTCTGTAGTTGGCGCAACCATCCCATCATCCAGTCGCCCAGGTCCGCGGCGCGTTCGATCAAGCCCTCATCCGCATACGCTTTCAATGCGGCAACACCTGCCGCACAGGCAAGCGGATGCCCACTGTATGTCAAGCCGGTCTCCAGGAGGTGATCGTCGAAATAAGCTGCCACGCTATTCGACACGCACACTGCGCCCAGCGGGGTATGTGCACCAGTGATGCCCTTCGCCATGGTGAACAGGTCGGGCGCCGCGCCCAGGCGTTGCCAGGCAAACCAGGCCCCGGTGCGCCCAAAGCCGCTCATGACTTCATCCGCAATCAGCAGAATGCCATGCTCATCACAAATCTCCCGCAGGCGTTGCCAGTACGCCAGTGGCGGCACAATGCCATTCGTCCCCGCGGCTGGTTCCGCGATCACGGCCGCCACGGTATTGGGGCCTTCATATCCGATCACCTCTTCGACGTGCTCAGCGCAACGTATACCGCATGTCTCGGGCGCCAGACCGAAAGGGCACCGATAGCAATACGGCGGGAGCACATGTGCGACACCATCCAATCCATATGGCGTGTGCCACGCGCGCGCATCACCACCAACGCTGAGCGCTGCATGCGTTGCGCCGTGATAGCCGCGATAGCGAGCGATGATTTTGTGCCGGCCGGTGACCCAGCGCGACATCTTGATGGCATTCTCGACAGCTTCGGCCCCATCGCACGTAAAGAAGACTTTTCCAAAGCGACAGTCACCGGATTTTTGGGGATGCTCAGGCGCCGACAGTTGATCGTCTGTATACCGTGCTGTGTTTTCTGTGTTCTGATTGCTGTTCGCCACCTCTACGACCATCCGCGCCAATGTGGCACGTGGCTCAGCGCCCCAGGCGTTAGACACATAACACAGCCGCGCAGCTTGCGCCTGGATCGTCTTGACGAGCGCCGAGTGTTGATGCCCCAGGTTGCAGCACTCCGCCTGGCTGCTCAAATCGAGGTAGCGCTTGCCATCGGCATCCCAAAACCAGGCACCCTGCCCGCCTGTGATTGTCGGAGCAGTCCAGTCGTCCTGCGCCGTCCACGTGTGCAGGACATACCGTCTTTCATCCAGATCCGCTGCCATCATGACTGATCCCCCACAAAGACACCAGGGTATGGAAGTGATGCACGCCCACATTCTGGTGACAGGTGGAACCTATTCACTTCATGGTTGCGACAACCAGCTTCGCCTCGACTTCGGTCAACGCGTCCTCGAAAATCGCCAGGGCTTCGTTCGCCAGGGTTATCGGTATGTTGAGCGGCGGTGCAAAACGAATCACGCTGCGGCCACAGCCCAGCAGCAACAGACCGCGCTCGTATGCGCCACGTACGACGGCTTCCATGATGTCATGCGCCGGCGCTTTGCTCGCTTTGTCCGTGACGAAGTCAACACCAATCATCAGACCTAGGCCGCGCACGTCACCCACACTCGGATGCCGGAGCGCCATGGCCTGCAGCGCCTGCAGCATGTGCTCGCCCACATCGCGCGCATTCTGCATATAGCCACTCTCGACCAGCCGTAGCGTCTCCAGCCCAGCCGCGCAGGCGAGTGGGTTGCCGCCATAGGTGTTGCCGTGCGAGCCGGGCTCCCACGTCACAACGGACTGGCGCGCGACCATCGCGCCGAAAGGCACACCGGAAGCGATGCCCTTGGCACTACACACGATGTCGGGCTCGATCTTCGAATGCTGCACAGCCCACCACGTACCAGTGCGGCCGACACCGCTCTGAACTTCGTCCGCAATCAGCAGGATGCCATGCCTGTCGCATAACTCACGCAGGCGCGGCAGAAAGTGCGGCGCGGGCACGACGTACCCACCCTCCCCAAGGATCGGCTCAACCAGAATTGCCGCCACCTCATCGGCAGGCACATCAGATCGCAGGACGACGTCTTCAAGATAGTCCACGCAGGCGTCGCCGAAGTCACCTGCGGCTGGATTCACACCCAGCACGGGGCGATAGGGGTCAGCGTAAGGCGCATGGATGACACCGTTTAAGAGCGGGCCGAATCCACGGTGATGCGCTGGTTTGCTGGCCGTCATGCTGATCGCACCATAGGTGCGGCCATGAAAACCACCGTAGAAACCGATCAGGTATGGCCGGCCCGTATGGAAGCGCGCCAGTTTGAGCGCTGCCTCGACAGCCTCAGTACCAGAATTGGTAAAGAAACATACGGCGCGTTCCTCAAAGGGCGCAATCTCGTCCAGCTTTTCCGCCATCTGCACCATCTTATCGTGGTAGAAGTCCGACGAGATATGGATGAATTGCTGTGCCTGTTGCTGGATGGCGCGTACCACATCGGGATGCGCGTGCCCGGTCGAGCAAACTGCAATGCCTGCGGCGCAATCAATGTAGCGATAACCATCCACGTCCCAGACTTCGCTGCCTTGGCCATGAGACATGACGAATGGGCAGTCGCGCGGGTAAGACGGCGATACGACTTTACGATCTCGCTCGACAATCGCGCGCGCTTTCGGACCAGGGACGGGATATTTGCGGATCATAGAAGCTCCTTTCAGTGAACTCTAACCCATGCCGGTGTGTCACCCGGCGGGGCAACCTGTACGCCGGGCAAGGGATATTGGCCGTTGTCATTCCTGATTGCATCTTCGGCAGGCGTATCCACACTGGATTGCCCAGCCGGGACAGCAGATGGTTTCCGCTCGTGTGACTCGTCCCAACCATCAGGTTTGATGGTAAGTCGCTCGCCTCGCAGCAACCCGGCAACACCACGCTGGCCCGCCTCGTGCGCAGGCTCCGGGACCCATCTGGTCCTTTTTGGACGCTGGTAATCAGCCGGCTGCGCATACGAGGTAATGTAACCCTCAAAATTACGCAACACCACATGATCCTGGGACATGCTGATGAGATAGTTGGGCATCACAGGAATCTTACCCCCACCACCAGGTGCATCTACAACATACGTAGGAACAGCGTATCCGGAGGTGTGACCACGCAGCGCTTCCATGATCTCCAGCCCCGCCGCCAGGCTCGTGCGGAAGTGCCCACTCCCCGCCACCAGGTCACACTGATACAGGTAGTACGGCCGCACCCGCATCTTCACCAACGCATGACACAACGCCTTGATCGTGTCCGGGTGATCGTTCACCCCCGCCAGCAACACGCTCTGGTTCCCCAACGGAATCCCCCCGTCCGCCAGCCGCGCACACGCCCGCGCCAGCTCCGGCGTCACCTCCTTCGGGTGGTTCACGTGGAGGTTCAGCCACAACGGGTGGAACTGCCGCAGCATCGCCACCAACTCCGCCGTGATCCGCTGCGGCAGGAACACCGGCACCCGGCTGCCGATCCGGATCACCTCCACGTGCTCGATCGCGCGCAACCGCCGCAGCAGGTCTTCCAACACACGCGCCGGCAGCGTCAGCGGGTCACCCCCGCTCAGCAGCACGTCGCGCACCTGCGGCGTGCGCGCGATGTAGTCGATCTGCGCGTCGTGCTGGCGCCGGCTGAAGGTGGCGCCGGGGTCGCCCACGATGCGGCTGCGCGTGCAGTAGCGGCAGTAGCTGGCGCACTGGGTGGTGACCAGCATCAGCACGCGGTCGGGGTAACGATGCACCAGCCCCGGCACGGGCGAGTGCTGCTCCTCGCCCAGCGAGTCGCGCATCATGGCGTCGAAGCCTTCGAGTTCGCGGGCGCGCGGGACGACCTGTTGGCGGACGGGGCAGGTGGGATCGTCAGGGTCGATGAGGGCAGCGAAGTAGGGGGTGATGTCGACGCGGAACTTGGCGTGCGCCTGCAGGCCGGCGACCTCGTCGGGGGTGAGGTGGAGGAACTGGCGCAGTTCCTCGACAGTGCTGACGCGATGGCTGAGTTGCCAGCGCCAGTCGTCCCATTGTTCGTCGGGCACGTCTGCCCAGATCGCGGGGCGCGAGGTACACCCTTGCGCTAAACGATACGGTTGAGCGCTCGTCATAAGATAACCCCACATCATGGTGGGCGCCAGCCATATGGCTTCGGTCTGGCTGTGAATTGTCCAAAGAGCAACTACGCCGTTGAGCTAGCTGCCTCACGACGCTGCCGGCGCGTCTGTGTAACGTTCCAGCAGCCCTTTACTAGTCAATGAACATTATACCGGCTTGCTCATATGCTGAGGGCGATCGGGCGCATTTCGCAAAAGCGGCAGTCCTTCCCGAAGGTAGCGCCGACCACCTGCGGGACAGGCGTCAAGGACACCCCGCAGGACCTGGGAAGCACGGCCCTACGCCCAGTTGTCAGTTGTCAGTTGTCAAAACGGGCTGACAACCGGTCGTCAGGCCCTACTGACATCTGACAACTGACAACTGAAAGTCCACCGCTCGTTCATGGAACAATCGCCGGGGCGGCGCAGCCCATCGTTCAGTTCGCACCCTCAGATGCGAACTGGAACGATCTCAAAGGCGGCGTAGCACTTTGAGCCGAAAAAGCGACTGTAAGAATAGACGTGGTGGGAGCGAGGCCATCAAGGCCAGGTTTTCCGCCGGGGATGTTGCTTCGTCAAGAAAGCGAAAAATACGTTGGATCGGATTATGCTTGAACAGCGCCGTGAAGATGGGTTTGATCTGCTCGCCGTGCCTGGCCATGATATCGAGCATGATCGAGTCACACAGGCGGTAGAACGGCACATCCGCGGGCACGCCGAACGGATGTCCAGCGCACAGGAGTGACTGAACGATGGCGGCGGAATCCTTCTGCACACGCAGGAAACTGTAACCCGTACTGGGTTTAATGCGACCAGCTTTAGCGCCGATCGTCATGACGCGCGAACCAGCACGCCTGGGAAATGGGTAGTCGGTCAGCGGCACCACGCCGTTCTCCTCACTTACCACGCGGTAGTCGCGAATGCCAAGCGCGCTCCGGACATAATCGCGCAACGCTTGCTCATATTCATCCTGTTTGAGCACATTGGCCGAGAATAGCGTGTACTCTACAAATGCGTGGCATTCCGAATAGGGCATCAGGTAGAAGAAGCGCATGGCGCCGCGCTGTGGCGTGCGGAAGTCAAACAGCCGCGCAGCATGCGGGTTAAATGCCAGCCAGGGAGTCTCAATCTCCCAACCTTTGAAATGCATGTGTAGCAGGTGATGCCGGGTGATCTCACCCTTCAATTCCGCTGGCTTCACCACACTATCAAACACCCAGTCACCACGGTGTGTCTCCTCGCCCACCGTCACACGCGCGGTTTCCGCTCCGTCCTCGATATTGCGTATAACACCGCGCGCGAAGGTGACGTTCGGGCAAGCGGCCAACTGCTGCAAAACAAAGCGATAGAAGTGCGCGCCATGCATCAACGTATAGTGGTAATCCCCCAGATCCATCAACTGCCGGCCACCATCGCCGACAAACTCCACCTGGCTCCATGTGTGGTGCGCGACATCGTCAAACAACGTAGGCTGCCTGGTCCAGAACCCCCAGTTACGCTGAAGCTGATCGTCGTCATCCTTATCGATGATGAGGATGGAGCGGTTGCGCAGTGGGCTGAGCATCAGATGATAGGCCAAGCTCAATCCAGCCGCGCCGCCACCGGCGATGATGAAATCGTGATGCGTCATGCGTATGAGCCTGGAATGATCCTTTGTCCACCTGCGGCGTCTATACTGCCAGTCGCTCGGCGCGTTCCCTAATCCCGAGCAGCATCTTGCGCTCCATGATGAAGGCGCCCGGCTCCAAGAAGGCGCGGTAGAACACAGTATTTTGTGGGCTGTTATTGTAATCCAGGTGGAAACGCTCAATCAGGCGTGTTGTCGTTGCGTCCACCGCTTCCACATGGAATATCCAGGCCACGGCGATGTATTCCCCTGGTTTCAAGCCTGGGACGATAGCCTTCTGATCCTGGCGGGAATCGCCGTACAGCACCATGACACGATTGGGCTCCAGTTGTTTGACCACAGGGCCAAAATTGTTCGGCCCTAACGGGAGTGTGTCACCCGCCTTCAAGTTCTGCAATTCCGGCACGATGCGGTCAGCGCTATGAATATCCAATCCCATCGTATTTTCGATGAAATCATAGCTGTAGAAACCACCGCGGTCTTTGCCGATCTGGACGATCCATGGCCAGACTTGCTCGACAGGCGCATGGATGGTGATCGCATGGGTTGCCACGTATTTCGGTTCCGGCACAAGGTCATCACCCGGCAGTGCGCGATTGACCTCGCCGGGTGTTGTTCCCCAGCCACGATGCCAGGGCCGAACAAGAAACCAGTATGCACTCGCGGCGCCAGCACCTGCCAGGGCCAGACTTCCTAACGTGTTGAGAATGGATAAGCGTCTTGCCATATTAACTTAACCTTCATGTGATTGATCTCGTTGATCGCCTCTGTCACAGAAGCTTAATGATAAACAAGTGATCCATCCTCTGCCAAAAGATGGAGGAGGAAGTAGGCGGAAGGCGGGTGCGCCTTTTCCATACTCCCTTCTGCAAACCTGGCCGAACTGCCTACAATTCCAGTTACATAGATCGTTAGAGGAGAACCGACATGACACGTGTAGGCATCATCGGCTGTGGCAACATCTCACGCTTTCACCACGAGGGGTATGCCAAGGCCGGCGCTCAAATCGTTCACGTTTGCGACATTCGTAAGGAGGTTGCTGCCAGTGTTGCCGCGCGCTATGGTGCACGCGCCAGCAGCGACTATTGCGCAGTCCTTGAGGACCCGCAGGTGGAGCTTGTCAGCATTTTGTTGCCGGCCTCGCTGCACCGTGAGGTATGCCTGGCTGCCATTGCCGCGCGCAAGGGCGTGGTATGCGAAAAGACCTTGACAGACAGCGCAACTGCCTCCGTCGAAGTTGCGCGCGCCGCCGACAAGGCCGGCACGTTCTTTGCCACCGCGTATATGAAGCGCCATTTCCCCGCCGCACAACAGGCCAAAGCACTGTTGGCCGAGATGGGCGAGATTATCAGCTTGTACGCGCGCTCGTGGCAGCCCTTCGGGTCTTTGTGGGATGAGATGCTGCCTGCCGAATACACCACCCATCCTTCTCCCGTGATCCGCAACTATGGCGGCGGTGTATTGGTCTGTGGCGGCAGCCACATTCTCGACTTGATCCATTGGTTTGCCGGCCGGCCCACGATGGTGAGTGGCCAGATGAAATCACGCCAGGGGCTGGACTTTGACATCCAGGCCAATGCCATGTTGTGGCTGCCAGATGGGGGCATCGCGCACTTTGAAGCGCTGTGGCATCCGCACGCCTTTGCCGGTTATGAGCGCAATGGCTGGGATGAACGGCTCGAAATCAACACCCCCAAGGGCCGGCTGGACTTTTACACCGTGAAATGGGATCAGCCCGAGAAAAACGGCGCGCTACTGGTGCACCAGGATGCCCAAACCGGCCGTGTGACAGAGTATCGCTATCCTGCGCTCAATCCCTTCCACAACGAAATGGCCGACCTGTTGCGCCGCTATGAGGCCGGCGAACGGGGCACGCCTTCAGCCTGGGATGGCTATGTCGTCGACGAGCTCATCGCCACGATTACCACCAGCGCCGAACAGGGTGGAAAGACGTTGCCATTGCAGTGGCAGGACAAGTCCTCTCAGTAATGCACACGCAGGCACACAAAGCCAGTTTGTGTGTCTGCGTGCAATAGCAGTAATGCCGGTCTGAAGAGTCTGTTTACTCAAACATGCAATACTTCAAGCCACCAACGCCTTATTTCGTCGGCGACTGCATGCCTTTCTTTAGCAAGGGCACCTATCATCTGTATTACCTGCAGGACGAAAACCATCACCAGGGCTTGAATGGGCTGGGCGGGCACCAGTGGGCGCATGCCACCAGCACGGATTTGATCCACTGGCAGCACCACTCACTCGCGCTTGCGATCGATACGGACTGGGAGAAGTCCATCTGCACAGGCTCAGTCTTCTACTATGACGGTGTGTACAACGCCTACTACGCCACGCGTTTGGCAGGCTGGCAGGAACGGCTGTGCGTCGCCACAAGCACAGATGGCATCCACTTTACCAAGGCCCAGACCAATCCATTCATGAACCCTCCGCAGGGCTATCGTCCTAATCATTTCCGCGACCCATTTGTCTTTCGTGACGAGAGCGACGGTTTGTTCCACATGCTCGTCACCGCTTCGCTCACGGCTGCTGATGCGCACGGACGCGGGGGCTGCCTGGCCCACCTGGTCTCAGGTGATCTGCAACAGTGGAAGATACGAGAGCCGTTTATGATTCCTGGGTATGCAGGTGTGCCGGAATGCCCGGACTACTTCTCCTGGAACGGCTTGTACTATCTGATTTTCAGCATCGACGGCGTCGCCCATTACCGCATCTCGCAACAGCCGCTTGGCCCATGGGAGTGCCCGCGTGTGGACACGTTCGATGGCCCGATGGCGCGCGTGATGAAGACAGCGGCATTTACCGGCAACCGGCGCATCGGTGTTGCTTTCCTTGCATCCTTAAAAGACGATCGTGATGACGGAGACTGGTTGTATGCCGGCAACGCCGTATTCCGTGAGTTAGTACAACATTCCGACGGCAGCCTGGGAACGCGGTTTGTGCTCGAGATGACACCGGCAGGCGATGTATTGTCAGGCAATCTCACCCCTCTGACGCCGGGAGCTCGTGTCGACACTGGTTCGCTGTGCTTACACGCCCGTCAGTCGTTTGAAGAGGCGCTGCTTACAGGACTACCCGCAAATACCAGGTTGAGCATGCGCATTTCCCCACAGACGCCCACCGCGTGTTACGGCATTGCAGTGCGGGGGAACGATGTTTATCGCCAGCGTTATGAGATCGCCCTGTGCCCTGCCGAACACAAAGTTGACCTGCGTACGCCAACCTCGGGCCCATTCGACGAGCGTGGCGGCCATACATTGCGTGCGGTGGATGGACTCGATCGGCCGCTGGCGCTGGAGATCATCATGACAGGCGACATCATTGACATCTGTATGGATGGCCGGCGTTGCCTGGTGAACCGGCTTCCAGAATTGCACGGCGACCGCTTATACCTCTTCTGCCACAACGGCCAGGTCACCTTCAGCGATATCCATATCCAACACCTGTAATGAGAACCCTAAACGATGTTGACAGACAAAAAGATCCTCGGCAAGCTCGAACAGATCGAGCAACGCTACAACGCATTACGCTTTCAAAAAATAAGCGACGTCCCGGCTGAGTTGGTTGAAATCCGCGAATATCTGCGTGCAGAGCCGGAAGCCGTTGACTGGCGGCCGGCGCCGGCTGGCACGCGCTGGGGTGGCGACTGGGTGACCGCCTGGTTCCGCGACGACGTGACGCTTCCACCGGCGTGCGACGGACAAAAGGTGTTTATCCGCGCCAGGACTGGCGGCGAAACCCTGTTCCTGGTGGATGGCGAGCAGCGTGGCGTATTCGACGACAATCACCCTGTGGTGATGCTGGCGCTCAAAGGTGTTTCAGGGCGCACCCACCACATGGCGCTTGAAGCCTACTCTGGTCACACCATCCCCGGCTGCATGCCCCAGGACCAGCCTCACCCACAGGGCAATAAGTCCAGGACGTTCGACGGTATTGAACTCCTGTTGGAACGCGAAGATGTCACCGCTTTTGTGTTTGACTTGCGCGTATTACGACAGGTCATGCAGTCCCTCGACGAGAACAGCCTGCGTCGTAACGCACTCACACGCGAGTTGGCGAAAGTGTACGCGTTGGTCGACGCCATGCCGGAAGAGACAGGCGAATCCTCCTGGCGGCCCAAGCTCGCCCAGGCGCGCAGCCTGATGCGTCCGTTGCTGGAGGCCAGGAACGGACCGACGACACCCAGGTTCGGGATCATCGGCCATTCACACATCGACACAGCCTGGCTATGGCCCTTGGCTGAGACGTGGCGCAAGTGTGCTCGCACCTTTTCCTCCACGCTGAACCTGATGGAGCAATATCCCGAGCTGCTATTCATCCAGAGCCAGCCTTGCCAGACCGAAGTCATACGCGATGAGTACCCCGGCATCTTCCAACGTATTCAGCACATGGTCGCCGCTGGTCGTTGGGAACCGAACGGCAGCATGTGGGTGGAGCCGGACTGCAACATTCCCTCCGGCGAATCCTTCGTGCGCCAGTTGCTGGTCGGGCAACGCACGACGCGTGCATTCTTCAATTACACCGCCGACACGCTGTGGCTACCGGATGTATTCGGGTACTCCGCCGCGCTCCCTCAGATCTTGCGTGGTTGCGGTGTGGATTTCTTCTGCACCACCAAGATCAGTTGGAACGATACAACCCGCTTCCCGTATGACACGTTCGTCTGGAAGGGGATTGACGGCAGCTCGGTGATCGCGCACTATAACGCCATCCACTGCTGGCCTGACCCGGCAACATTAACCCAACAGTGGAATTGGGTGCAGCACAAGGATGTGCAAGACCGCCGCCTGAGCGCATTCGGTTACGGCGACGGTGGCGGCGGACCAATGGCAGAGATGGCGGAGGTCGCCCGGCGTGTGCGTGATCTGGAGGGCTGCTCACGGACAGAATACACTACGGTGAGCAATTTCATGCGCGCCATCCGCGCCGAGTTGCCGGACCTGCCGGAATGGTCCGGCGAACTGTACCTGGAGCTGCACCGTGGCACGCTCACTTCCATCGCCGAGATCAAGCGCGGCAACCGGCAGACCGAAATGGCACTGCGCAATGCAGAACTCCTCTGCACACTCGCGACGTTACGTGGTGCCGATTACCCGGCTACTCGATTGTTGGGTTTGTGGAAGACACTGCTCACAAACCAGTTCCATGATATCCTGCCAGGCTCCTCCATTGCCGAGGTGAACGACCTCGCCATCGACGCATTCCACGCCTGCACCACAGAAGCACGCGACCTGGCCGTGGCAGCCCTGCATCACCTGGCGCCAGCCGGCACAAGCAGAGCGCTGATTGCCAACAGCTTGAGTTGGGAACGCGTGGGTGAGTTGACGCTTACCGGCATACCACCAGCCACTTACCCAGAGGACAGCACCCTCCCGTCACAGTGGATCGAGGATGTTTCCGGCCAACACAAGCTCATCGTCGCCGGCGTCAAACTGCCAGCGCTTGGCGTGGCATCGCTCCCACTGTCACAAGGCGGACCAACGGGCACATCACCCTTCATGGTGACTGACCAGGTTGTCGAGACGCCACATGCCCACATCCGGTTCGATGAGGCAGGGCGAATCCTCTCGTTCGTGCTCAAAGCATCCGGCCGTGAAATCGTCCACCCCGGTGGCGCGCTCAACACGTTCCTCATGGGCGAGGATATTCCCGAAGCCTGGGACAACTGGGATATCGACCGCGACCAGCAATTCAAACTGCACGCCGAAGATCACCTTGTTTGGCGCGAGATCGTCGCCAATGGCCCGCTGCAACTCCGCTTGCGCAGCCGCTATCGCATCGGTACTGCATCCACCCTCACGCAGGATATGGTGCTCCACGCCACCACACCACAGGTTGACTTTGAAACGGTGCTGGACTGGCACGAGAAACACATGCTGTTGAAAGCTGGTTTTCACCTGGACGTGCTGGCAGACACAGCGCGGCATGAAATCCAGTATGGACACGTTGAACGACCCACGCACATCAACCTGCCACAGGATCGCGCTCGTTTCGAGGTGTGCGCTCACAAATGGAGTGACCTGTCCGATAACGGCTTCGGTGTCGCACTACTCAATGACTGCAAGTATGGCGTCGGCATCAACGGCAGTGACATTCGACTCAGCTTGATGAAGTCTGGCACTCACCCGGACGCGCGTGGTGACGCCGGGCAGCACGTGTTTACCTATTCGCTCCTGCCACACGCCGGGCCATTCTCGGTCGAGGCAGTGGTTCGCCCGGCGTATGAACTGAACGTTCCGCTGGTCACTGCCCTGGCAGGCCCCGATGCAAAAGGCGCCCCCGCATTGGCATCGGTCGACACGCCAAACGTTATCGTGGAAAGCGTCAAATGGGCAGAGGACGGCAACGCGTTTGTGATGCGCGTGTACGAAGCGGGCAAGATCAGCGGTAAGGTACATTTGACACTCCACGTCCCGGTAAAGCAAGTCAGTGAGACCAATATGTTGGAGGAGCACGCACGCCCGCTGAGTATGTGTGACGGAGCCATCAGTCTCTTGATGCATCCGTTCGAAATCAAAACAC
>JAMDDR010000373.1 GCA_023488685.1 Chloroflexota bacterium
CTCGCGGACGCACTCGCAGACGCACAATTGCCTCTCCTGGACCTGTTGATAAGTCACGTCCTGCCGATGCGCGACGTCGAAAAAGCGTTTGAGATACAGAAACGTGGTGAGGCGGCCAAGATCATCCTCAAACCTTGGACGTAGACCCAAAACCCTTGATACGGCCCCAAAGGAGTCAGCAATGTTGGAGACGATACAGAACCTGAACCCCGTGTTACAAGCCTTACTGGCGACTCTATTTACATGGAGCCTCACGGCGCTTGGCGCAGCAGGCGTATTCCTGACTCGAACCATGAACAAGAAGCTGCTGGACACGATGCTTGGTTTCGCGGCTGGCGTCATGATCGCGGCGAGCTTCTGGTCGCTACTGGCCCCAGCGATCGAAATGTCGGAAGGCAGCGGCGCCCCTCCCTGGCTTCCGGCAGTGATTGGATTCCTTGCCGGGGGTGCATTCCTGTGGGGAATTGACCGGCTGCTGCCGCACTTACATCCAGGCGCGTCCACAAACCGTGCCGAGGGTATCAAAACCTCGTGGCAACGCAGCGTACTATTAGTGCTGGCAATCACACTGCACAACTTCCCGGAAGGATTGGCGGTGGGCGTGGCGTTCGGCGCCGTGGCCGCTGGCTTGCCATCAGCCACCTTAACCGGGGCAGTGGCACTTGCCATCGGCATTGGTATACAGAATTTCCCCGAAGGGTTGGCCGTCTCCATGCCACTGCGTGGTGAGGGCTTGTCTCGCCTGAAGAGCTTTTTCTTTGGCCAGCTTTCGGCCCTGGTAGAGCCAGTGGCAGGCGTTCTGGGCGCAGCCGCCGTGTTGCTCATGCAACCGATCCTGCCTTACGTCCTGAGTTTCGCAGCAGGCGCCATGATCTACGTCGTGGTCGAGGACTTGATCCCCGAATCCCAACACGGTGCCAACGCCGATGTTGCCACCGTGGGGGCAATGATGGGTTTCGCCGCAATGATGACGTTGGACGTCGCGCTAGGCTGAACGGCGTGACCAGTGTCCCTATCCGAAGCGTCCCTCGATGTAGTCCTGGGCACGCTTATCTTTAGGCAGCGTAAACATCTGCGTTTTGGGCGCGTACTCAATCAATTCGCCTGAGAGGAAGAATGCGGCATAATCGGCAATGCGGGCAGTCTGCTGTGTGTTGTGAGGCGCAATCACAACAGTAATCGACGCACTAAGTTCGTGCAGCAGTGCCTCGATCTTGGTTGTCGACACTGGGTCGAGCGCTGAGGTCGGCTCGTCGAGCAATATGACTTCCGGTTGCAACGCCAACACGCGTGCAATGCTGAGACGTTGCTGCTGTCCGCCGGACAGCCGGTGGGCTGGTGTGTGCAACCGATCGTAGATCTCTTCCCACAGGGTCACCTGGCGCAGGGCTTTCTCAACCGCCTCGTCGAGTCGCGCTTTGCGACGCCCGCCAGCAGTCGTTAAACCATATGCCACATTGTCGTAGATTGAGAGTGGCAGCGCCAGGGGGCGGGAAAAGACCATGCCTACCTTTCGGCGCAACTCCATCACGTTGACCCGCCGGTCCAGGATATCCTTGCCATTCAACAATACCTTGCCCGAGACAAGATCGACGTCTGCCAGGTCATTGAGGCGGTTGAGGGTTCGCAACAGTGTGGACTTTCCCCCACCGGCCGGGCCGAAGATGGCGGTGATCGCGTTTTCTTCAATCTCCAGGCTGACGTCGCGCAGGCTTTCTGCCTGATCAGAATAACGAACGCTCAAGTGGTCGATGACGATTTTGGCTGGCATGTGTGCTTACCATTGGCGACGCGCACGCATACGCGAGCGGATAACGGTCGCAATCAAGTTCATTCCAAGGACAAACACCAGCAGCACCAGTACCGTGCCATACTGTATTTGCACCGGCATTCCCGGCACCTGGGTTGAAATGACAAACAGGTGATACGGTAACGCCATCGTCGGGTCCAACGGTGACTGCGGCAATCGCGGCAGGAAGAAGGCAGCCCCCGTGAACAGGATGGGCGCTGTCTCGCCAGCGGCGCGTTCGAGACCCAAAATGACGCCAGTGATGATGCCCGCCAGGCTCTGCGGGAGCACAATACGCCAGACGGTCTGCCAGCGTGTCGCGCCCAGCGATATGCTCACCACGCGGAAATCGTGGGGGACGGAGCGTAATGCCTCCTCGGTCGTGCTGATGATCACGGGTAGCGTCATGATCGAAAGTGTCAGCGAAGCCGCCAGGATACTGGTGCCAAAGCGCAGAAAAATGACGAATAAACCCAGCCCGAACAGTCCATACACGACTGACGGAATACCCGCCAGATTGACCATCGCCACTCGTATGGCGCGCGTTAATTGGTTGTCCGGCGCATATTCTGCCAGGTAGATGGCAGCCGCAACGCCGGGAGGGATGGAGAAAATGGCTGTTCCAATAGTCAGGTAAATCGTGCCCAGGATAGCGGGCAGGATACCGCCGGCACGCATGCCGTTCTGTGGAAAATCTGTGATGAACTCCCAATTGATCGCAGGCATCCCCTGGACCACGATGAAAACACCCAACGCAATGATCGGCAATACGGTGACCACACTGACCAGTGTGAGTGCGCCAAAACCGAGCGTCTGCATGCGCCGTGCAGTAAGGAACGGTAGCTTTTGATTAGCTTGCTTGTTCATGTGATAAGCGCCTTGACGCGTCCATCTGCTACGAAAGCAAGCGCTCCGTGCGCTTAAGCCTGCGGTTGCTGATCGCGAATGCCGTGAGGTTGATCGTCAACGAGAAAATGAAAAGCAGAATACCGATCAGAAATAGCACTTGATAATGCTGGCTGCCGTTCGCTACCTCCCCCATTTCAGCGGCGATAGTAGCGGTCATGGTACGCACCGGCGCGAAGAGCGCTCTTAACCCGCTCGGCACTACAGGTGCATTACCGGTAACCATCATCACCGCCATGGTCTCGCCGATCACGCGTCCAATACCCAGCATGATCGCTGTCAGTATCCCGGATCGAGCCGCCGGCACGGTTACAGCCCAGATGGTTTGCCACTGCGTTGCGCCCAATGCATACGAAGCGTCACGGTACGAGCGTGGCACAGCGTTCAACGCATCCTCTGCGACGGATACGATCGTAGGGATGGCAGCCCAGCCCAACAGTACCGCACCGGTGAACGCCGTCAAACCTGTGGGAAGTCCAAGCAATCGTCGTAGAAAGGGAGATAGAACCAGAATACCTATAAAACCAAGCACCACCGACGGCAACCCCGCCAGAATTTCCACCAATGGCTTAAGGACTTCCTTTGCCCACCTCGGTGCTACTTCCGAGATGTACACAGCCGTGCCTATCCCTAACGGAACGGCGATCAGTGCTGCGCCGATCGTCACGGTCAGCGACCCCAACAACAACGGCCAGAGTGCAAATTGTCCTTCTATCGGATACCAGAATGGTCCGAATAGGCTGCTCAAAGGGACGTTGAACAACGCGGGTGCGCCTTCCTTGAGAAGGAAAAGGCAAATCAAACTGACGTAGATGATGCTGAGATAACCCGCAAAGCGTATCAAGTAAACGATCAGTCGTTCGCCGATTTTTTCGTGAGAGGCGGCTTGAGATGGATTCATTGCTGACCAGTTTAATTAGGAATAAAGCCAAGTTCACGCACGATGGTCTGCGCCTCTGGCGAACGAATCCAATCCAGGTAATCCTTGACTGCCCCACGTGGCTGTTCGCGTGTATACATGTACAGATCACGTGCAATCGGATACGTTTTGGCATTGACGGTCTCAACCGATGGAAGCACGTAGGGAGATTGATCGTCGGCGGCAACAGCGACTGTCTTTACCTGCGGTGTTATATAGCCCAGGCCATCGTACCCAATGGCATTTGGGTTGTCACTGACCTCGGCAATGATGCCCTCCGAGGATGGGAGCAACAACGTATCCGGTGAGAAAATGCTCTTATCCGTTTTACTCCCCATACGAACGACTACTTCCAAAAAGTAAACGTGCGTACCCGAGTTCGTCTCGCGTGACACGCGCACCACGGGTCGATCTTCACCCCCAACCTGCTTCCAGTTGCTGATTTCACCTCGATATATCTGCGCTATCTGTTGCATGGTCAGCTTCTGAACAGGATTTGCAGGGTTCACGATCACGCCTATCGCATCACGCGCAACGACAAACTCAACCGGGGTGAACCCATTGCCCTGAGCGAGTTCCACCTCCTCCGGCTTGATCGCCCTCGACGCATTTGCAATATCGACCGTGCCATTCAATAGCGCAGAAATGCCAGTACCTGACCCGCCGCCAGTCACTGATACACGCACATCAGGATATAAGCGCTGGTACTGCTCAGCCCAGGCCAGCGCCAGATTGACCATCGTGTCAGAGCCTTTGTTCTGAATGTAGCCGGAATTCAACGCGCCGCCATCAGAGCCTATCTGCGCGCTTCCGCTGGATGTGCCAGACATGCAACTCAACAGGCTTGTGCACAATAATAGTGTTAGGAACCAGTATTTCCTCATCACGTTCTCTGCTCGCTCTCAAACCGTCGCTCTCCGACCAACCCGCAAATCACCCACAATGACCATGGTGTCACACGTGTAGTCAGCGATTAGGTCTACGATTAGGTCTACGCATCGCGTTCGGAGTTTAGCATGAATCCCAATAACGTTAAATCGATGTTAAGAGGACATTAAGTGGCGCGGCAGCCGCCAGGTGCGCACATAAAAAGGCGCATCGATAACCGATGCGCCCCAGCGATGTCTCAATGGCACAGGCGAAGCCCCCTGGTGCCAGCCTATTCTGCTTCTGTCTCAGCAGGCTCCTCCCCTTCATCCTCGCCGACTTCCGGCTTGGTCAGCGGCGCCACCTTATTTCCGGCACCGGCATTGATGTTGGAACGGACCGCCGCCTCAATCTGATCCTTCAGCTCTGGGTGTTCCTTGAGGTAGTTCTTGGCGTTTTCACGCCCCTGACCGATGCGAGTGCCCTCATATATGATGAACGTGCCACGCTTCTCGACCAGGTTCATGGCAATAGCAACGTCCAACAGATCGCCAACCACGCTGATACCTTCGTTGTACATGATGTCGAATTCAGCCTCACGGAAGGGCGGCGCGACCTTATTCTTTGTCACGCGTACGCGTGTGCGGCTGCCCGTCACTTCGCCGCCACCCTTGATCGCCTGGATGCGCCGAACATCAAGGCGCACAGACGCGTAAAACTTCAGCGCCATACCACCGGTGGTCGTCTCAGGGTTCCCAAACATAATTCCGATCTTTTGGCGCAATTGGTTGGTGAAAATGACCGCCGTGTTGGTCTGCTTGATCACACCTGACAAACGCCGGCAAGCGCGGCTCATCAAGCGCGCCTGGATGCCTGGCTGTTGATCGGTAATCTCACCCTCGATCTCGGCCTTCGGCACCAGTGCAGCCACTGAGTCAATCACGACGATATCGACCGCATTCGAGCGGATGAGTTGCTCCGCGATGTCAAACGCCTGCTCGCCCGTGTCCGGTTGCGAGATCAGTAATTCGTCCACGTTTACGCCGCAGCGGGCTGCATAAGTGGGATCGAGCGCATGCTCCATGTCGATGTAAGCCGCCGTGCCGCCGCGCTTTTGTGCCTCAGCCACCACGTGTTGACAAATCGTCGTCTTCCCGGATGCTTCCGGACCGTAGATCTCGGTGATACGACCGCGGGGAAGGCCCCCCACACCCAGGGCAATATCGAGCGCTACACTGCCTGTTGGAATCACATCGATTTGCATGTGGGTAGCTTCGCCCAGGCGCATCACGGCGCCATCACCATGCGCTTTCAAGATCGATGCCAGAGCGATATCGAGCGCCTTCTTTTTTCCATCTGCTGTTGCCATTTGTTTGCTCCGCTGCCCTCAGCGACCATTGCGCCAAGGAACACCACAGGTGAGACGACACTTCGCCGCCCCAGTCGGGATAACACGAACACCCATGTATAGAACCTTTGTTCTAGTCAGATTATACCCGGTTCAAGCCTATGCGCAAGGCCCCGATGGAACGAACCAGGCGTTCGCCGTAAGCACCTCATTGGCGCAGTTAATGAGTACGCGATATCCGTATGGCCGCATACCTATCGCTGGATCATCTGCTCGCGCTCAGGACCGACGCTGACAATGGTGACTCTTGTGTTTACCAGCGCCTCGACCTGTGCAATGTAGGCTTGCGCAGCTTTCGGCAACGCCTCAAAAGTACGCACGGCTGTAACATCCTCAATCCAACCCGGCAGATCCTCATACACGGGCTCGCACAGTGCCAGCACCTCACTGTCTTGCGGGAAAAACGCCAATTTCTCGCCCCGATAAGCGTAAGCCGTTGCCACGCGTAATGTCTCAAGGCCACTTAGCACATCCAGCTTGGTCAATGCCAGTTCGCTGATCCCATTCATTCGTACCGCGTGGCGCAGTGCAACCGCGTCCAACCATCCCACACGACGCGGGCGTCCAGTCGTCGAGCCATATTCATCCCACGGATTCTTACCCGTCCCGCGCAAACGCATGGCCATGTCTCCCTGCAACTCAGTAACCATGGGTCCACCGCCCACTCGTGTACTAAATGCCTTTGCGACGCCAACCACACGCTCGATGGCTTGCGGCGGGACGCCCAACCCAGTCATGACTCCGCCGATCGTCGCACTAGAGGACGTCACAAACGGATAGGTGCCGTGGTCGATATCAAGCATCACACCTTGGGCACCCTCTGCCAAAATGCGCTTGTTAGCCGCCAGCGCGTCAAGCGCGATCAATGAAGTGTTGGCCAGGAAAGCGTTGAGCTGCTGCGCCGCCGAGGTGTACTCTGCTGCAACGGTGTCCGCATCGAGCGGCGGGCGCTCATATTCGCGTTCGAGTACTCGGTTGACCTGCACGACATGATCGTGCACAGCATCGCCAAACCGCTCCGGGTCATGCATGCTACCGGCACGCAGACCTGTACGCGAGGCTTTATCCATATAGGCAAAACCAATGCCACGCTGCGTCGTGCCAATGCCACCCCCACCCGCCTCGCGGGCCGCGTCCAGCGCAATATGACCCGGCAAAATGATGTGTGCTGCTTCGCTGATCTTCATACGTGCCGGCGAAATAGTAATGCCGGTCGCGCGCTCCACTTCCGCCATTTCCTTCAGTAACGTGCGTGGGTTGAGTACCACCCCGTTGCCGATCACGCACAGGCAGTCTGCCCGAAAGATTCCGGATGGGATGGTGTGCAACCGGACCACCTGTGTGCCAATGGTCACCGAGTGACCTGCATTGTCGCCGCCATTGAAACGGGCAACGACGTCAGCATGTGCTGCGAGTGCATCGGTAATTCGTCCTTTGCCTTCATCGCCCCATTGGGCGCCGAGTAAAACGCTGATTGCCATTCTATTTCCTTGTCTTCCGTTTTTGGAATATCTTGTACCTTTCCATCGGCCGGCCTCTCATAGCCGGTGCACCTGTTTAACACGGTTGACGATGTGATCCACGGACGGCTCTCGACCCGTATATGGGCCGAGAGGGTCACTCACATTGTCGGTTTGACCCATTAAGACGTAGAGTGTGTTTAGCACACCATTGCTTAACACCTCCAAGTCATAGCCACCCTCGAGTAAACCGACAACGCGACCCTGACACAGCTCCTCACTGAGTGCCACCAGTGTCTCGGCCATGCGCGCAAAGCCGCCTAATGAGACATTCAGCCCACCCAGAGTGTAACGCCACCCTGCCAGGGAGTCACGCCAATGAGCATCATAACCGGCTGAGATAAGAATCAATTCTGGCTCATACCGGCGTGCAATCGGGCAAACAATCTCATCAAAGACACTTGCAAATCCAGCGTCGCCAATACCGGGTTGCAGGGGGATATTGACAGTCATACCCTCCCCTGCACCCTCACCAATATCACCCACGCGGCCTGTGCCAGGGTAAAGCGGCATCTGATGCGTCGAGACGTAAAGCACATGCGGGTCTTCGTAGAAAATGTCTTGTGTGCCGTTGCCATGGTGGACATCCCAATCTACAATCATCACCCGCCGCAGGCCGAACTCGTCGAGCGCACAACGCGCCGCAAATGCCACGTTATTGAACAAGCAAAAACCCTCGCCATGATCGGCGAAGGCATGGTGGCCGGGTGGGCGCACGAATGCAAAAGCCCGTTCCACCTTATCTGACAACACCGCGGCAACTGCTGCGATACCAGCCCCAGCAGCCATGGCCGCTGCATCGTAGCTGGCCTCATTCACATAGGTACTGGGCTCAAGCATGCCACCACCCTGCAACGACAACTGCTTCAGTGCGCTGATATAGGATGCCCGGTGCACCGAGCACAATTGCTCAGGCGTCGCTGCCATGAACGGAAGCGGCAACAGATCACCAAGCACGCCCCGCTCGATGAGCAATCCCATGATGGATTCAAGGCGGTCGCTGTTCTCCGGGTGGTTCGGGTGCTTGTGCGCGTGAAAAATTGGATCGTACAGGTAACCGACAGTATGCATAAGATGATGAACCTGGAGCCAGCCGCCGATCGTTGGGTACTAGCGGCCGATTTGGCTCGCGGCTTTGGACAGCCGAGCAGGGTCGCGCAGCACGAACAATACCAGCAGCGTGCCAATCAAAAGAATCATTGCATTTGCAAAAAACGGCCCGGTGCGATACTGATCATACAACCATCCCATCACCAATGGTCCCACGACACGTCCCGCCGACATTCCCAGGGTATATAAACCGAAACCAATACCACGCTGTTTCCCACCAGTCATATCGGCTACCAGCGCCTGTTCAGCGGGAACGGCTGCGGAATAACAAACGGCTTCTACTGTGGCAAAGGCCATCAAGGGAAACAGGGCAGTAATAAAGGGAATGACCGCAGAAAATGCGCCGCTGACGAGCAAACCGATGGCGATTGGGGGTTTTCGTCCCAGGCGATCTGCGAAGATGCCCATTTTTGACGGCAGGAATCCCCACACAATGGACGCGGGAAGATAAGCCAGCGCGATCATGCTGACATCCTGTGTGATGTGATCCTGGATGAATTTCAGGATGAATGGCGCTATACCCGATGACGACGCACTTGTGAGTCCCACGATCGCCATGAGCACATACAACTGAGGGTTTATTTTGTTATGGTTGATCGTCGCGATCTTCTCTTCCGTATGTTGAACCAGATTATATGTCTCAACCAACATAAAACCGGCAATGATCAAGGCGACCAGAGCAGAGACCGCATACAGCACGAACATCAGCGACCAGGCGGTCGGTGTCACCCGTAATTGACCTTGTGGGTTAAAACCAGTCAAAAATAGTATCGGGATTGCCAGGAGACCGCCATAGAGTCCTCCCTGGTATTGAGCTTGCTCCGTGCCGCCAAAGCTACCACCGCGCCCCTCAGCCGCGGTTAAGTCCGCTGTCATGGCATACGCCGATAACAGCATGGTGCCCAGACCAAACCCCTGTGTCGTACTGGCGATGAGCAGCATGATGACACTGCGTGAAGCCGCAAACAACACCATGGAAATGGCTAGGATGGCGATGCCGACGAGCAAGAACAGCTTACGCCCGTACAAGTCCAGCGCTCGACCGATAATTGGACGCGCAACGGCAGTCATCAATGCGCCAATGGCATAGAGCTGCCCAACCTCAAATCCGCTTGCGCCAATCTCAGTTGAATAGATCGGTAGGCCGGCAGTGAGAATCACGACTGAGAATGACGCTAGAGAAACCACCACCTGCAACTGTCGGAGCATCCGCTGCGCAGAGAAAGTATGATTGGATGGACCTTCGAGAAATAACATACGCGCCGATTCTACATGATGGGTTTGGACCAGCGTTCTCACCACAATCGATTGCACCTATATAATGGCCCTCGTGCTGCGACAAACCATCATCGTCCTTCTTACGATTATTCTTACATTCGCCACGGCTTGTGGCGCGCCATCATCCAAACTAAAACCGGTGGTCGCTATCATTTCCCCACCGGACGGCGCGCAATTCGCACCGGGCGAACAGATCAGCTTACGTGTGGCCGCCGCTTCGAGCAATCAGATCGCGCGTGTGGAATTGCACACCGGCGGTGCGTTGGTGGCCGTTCAAACCAATTCTGCGCCATCTGAAACCTTCTCGGCAGTGCTCGAGTTCACACCCTCACAAGCAGGCGAAATCTCTTTAACGGTGACGGCAATCGACGCAAGCGGGGAAAGCAGTGACCCGGTCAATCTCACCATCGTTATCGGAACACCTCGGTCAATTCTCTCGCCGGATGAACCAACATCAGGTGACACATCCGCGAATACCTCTGGCACCCCGAACACTCAAGCCCAGCAGAACAACTGCAAACTGAGCGCCACCTTCATAGAGGACGTAACCATACCCGATAATACGCTCGTCAATCCAGGATCGGCTCTAATCAAGACCTGGCGCTTGCGCAATACCAGTGAATGCAACTGGGAGACGGGTTATCAGTTAACATATATCGAAGGTGAACAGTTGGGGGGGCCCGATAGTGTTACAGTAGCTCCAACGGTCCGGGATGCTGCCGTAGACATCAGTGTGCCGTTTACAGCACCTTCGAGCAGCGGGGTTTACACCAGCACCTGGCGAATGCGGGCGCCTGACGGGACCACGTTCGGCAACCGGGTATTCATGGTGATCCGGGTGCCTTGAAGAGATGAATGAGGGGGTCAATTTGATGGCAGAGTCTGCACAAGTGACTGCACAGGCTGCAATGACGCCGGAGTATTTCTGTGAGGTCGCGCGGCGTATTGAAGAGCAAGTGTCGCGCGCAATCATTGGTCAGGGCGACATCATCCGCCATACGCTCATTGCCATTATCACCGGAGGGCACGTACTGCTGGAAGGTTTGCCTGGGCTGGGCAAGACATCACTCGTACGCGCATTCTCGGATGTGCTCAGCCTGCACTTCTCGCGCATTCAATTCACGCCTGATCTGATGCCGGCGGATATCGTAGGCACTGACATCCTGGAAGAGCAGGAAAGTGGCAAACGTGTCTTCCGATTCCAGGCAGGTCCGGTGTTCGCCAACCTGATCCTGGCCGATGAAATAAACCGTGCCACGCCCAAGACACAGTCTGCGTTGCTGGAAGCCATGCAAGAGCGCACCGTGACCGTGTTAGGCCGCACCTACCGCGTAGAACCGCCATTTTTCGTGCTTGCCACACAGAACCCCATCGAGCTTGAGGGCACATACCCCCTCCCGGAAGCTCAGGTAGACCGCTTCTTGTTTAAACTGAACGTGGGCTTTCCGAGCACCGACGAGCTGGCGACCATCATCGAGCAGACCACCGGGGAGAAACAATTGCGCGCGCAGCGTGTCGCCGACAGTAAGACGCTTCTGGCGATGAGCACCTTCGTCAGACAGGTGCCGGCAGCTTCTCAGATCATGCGTTACGCGGCAGCGCTCATAGCGGCCACACACCCAGAGAGCGAAACAGCTCCCGCCGAGATAAAAAAGTACGTGCGCTTTGGCAGCAGCCCGCGTGGCGCCCAGGCGTTGCTCCTGGGTGGGCGCGCACTGGCACTTCTGAATGGGCGTTTTAACGTCGCGATTGACGACTTGCGCGCGTTGGCGCCAGCGGCACTACGCCATCGCATCCTCTTGAACTTCGAAGGCCAGGCGGAGGGTGCTCGTACGGATGACCTGGTGCGCACCGTGTTACAGTACGTCAAAATACCTGCCTGACTCAGGGATAACACCCTGCGAACCCGTCGGTACCATACGTCTATAATCGATTTCCGTGTCAGAAGCAAACAACGCTGGCGAATCGCCGCAATATTCCAACGATCAATCACTAGAACAAACACAATTGTCGCTACTGGTGCAGGAACAGCCTGAGGGGCATTCCTTCCGTCAGCGGACATGGCGAAGGCGGCTGCTTGGAGGACTCGTTTTCGTCCTGTTCTTGTGCCTGCTCGGCGCAATCGTCGCCGCGTCCGGGTACATTGGCGCCCGAGCCGGCAGCGAGGAACTGAAGGCTCGCAGCACTGCTACTACAAACGCTCAACTGATTCAATGGTTCCAGAACGGATTGGACCTGATGAATCAGGGAAACTACGCGCGCGCCGAAGCAAACTTCGAGGCCATCCTGCAGCATCAGCCTGATAACAACGGTGTGCTCGATCTGCTTGCGACGGCAATTGTGGGACAGACACCAACAGCCCTCCCCCCCACGGCCACACCGACACCCATCATTACGGATAAAAATGAGCTGCTCTCCCGTATGAAGGACGCATATGCGCGCCAGGATTGGGACACGGTCATCAATATGGCTAATCAGTTGCGCGCGCTGGACAGCAGTTTTGAGCGGGTGACTGTGGACGAGATGCGCTATCAGGCGTTGGTTACACGCGGACTACTACGCCTGGATGAGGGAGATGTCGAAGCGGGTTTGTACGACCTGGACATGGCAGCCGCGATACAGGAACTGGACGCTCAAACGGAATCGCAGCGGCAAATGGCAGCGCTCTATCAGAATGCACTGTACTACTTCGGGGCGGATTGGGATAAGACTATCACGCTGCTCAAGCAGGTATATGCGCTTTCGCCCGGTTACCGTGATGTGGCAAACAAGTTGTTCGAGGCTTATGAGCGCACAGGCGACGCCTACGCGGCCATGCTCGATTGGTGCCCAGCCGAGGCGCGCTATACGGAAGCGGTCGGAGTCTTTTCTAGCACCATGCTGGACCAGAAGCGTATCGATGCCCAGCAGAAGTGTTTGACAGCTACCCCCGTGGGCATGAGTGGCACACTCAGCGTACAAGGTGTTCCGGGTATGGTGGGTCAATTGATTTTTGCTGCGGTTGATACAACCAGTGGTGCATACCAATTACACGCATATGACAGCAGCAGTTCACAAGTAAGCACAATCGAGACTGGCGGCAGCCAGCCTGCTTACCAACGCTATGCGAACGTGACAGCATTCACCCTGGGTGGCACAGTGCACGGTCTGTATAGCAATGGCATGGTTGGAACACTGGGCAACACAGGGGGTGCCTGGCCAAGTGTCTCACCGGATGGCACACGCTTTGCATACTCGGTCTACCAGGACGGTAATTGGAACATCTACATAGCGTCTGTGGATGGTTCCGGCGCGCCCGTCATCATCACACAAGGCACGTATCCTGTGTGGGGACCCACCGGGCGAATCGCGTTCCAGGGTTGTATCAATGGACAGTGTGGCATACACACGATCAATCCCGATCAGACCAGCGACATCCAACGTCTGACGACATCAGCCGGGGATACCAGTATTCAATGGTCACCGCAGGGAGACGAACTGGTGTATATGACCAACTTCACCGGCAACTGGGAAATATTCGCGGTTTCCATGGGTGGACAGTTCCGCCAGCTCACGAACGGGACAGGCACTTCGGCCGCCCCTACATGGTCCCCCGACGGAGCACGTGTCGCATTCGAATCAAATCGTGATGGAAACTGGGGCATCTACGTCATGAACAAGGATGGTAGTGACGTGCGCAAGCTGATAGATTTGGGGCCGAATCACTCGACATGGCAGACAGATCGTCTTGCCTGGACGCCGTAAACGAAACACCTAAATCAGCCTTCGCAAGGTTCCGCATCAGCGCACGCGACATCGACATAATCCTGGCGTTATCCCTTAGTCCTTGACATCGAAGTCCATAGGCACCAGTTGGATCCAGGTATTGCCCGGCTTAAGAGCAATGGACTTTCCGTTGGCATCACTCAGCGCAAAGGAGTACAGCTCAAAATCGCGCTGCCAGGTCCCATCGATCACGCGACCATCTCGATATACCTTTAGTGGCCCTTGCCCCCAAAGCTGTATCTGGATGGATAGTGAGCCAGTGGTATCCTCCTGGATGGATGTATTCACATGAGGGGCATACACCACCAGCACATTGCTTGCGGTAAGGGGTTTCCCAGTCACCGCGTCCGTATGGGGGAACCCCCTGATGGAGCGTGCCCATGAACCCATCGCCACATCATAATCCCACGTCACCGTACCAGATGTATATGGCAGATCGACAGACGTCACGACCTTGCCGGCGCGCACCTCAGCACCATCGAACGTCCAGGTGTGGAATTCCGAGCGCTTGTTGCGTCCGCGCTCGTCAAGTTCCTTCCACACGTTCAGCGTGTTGGCAAATAGATTGTGTGGCATCGACCGGTCGGCGGTGCGGAACATTGGCAGATCGCAACCATATTCCGACATGCACTCGTAAGGGCCAAAATCACTGATGATCGCGACGCCGTCCCGTGGATCACTGCTGTCCTTGTCAAACAGGTACTCTGACGAACGCAAGATGGGCTTTACCCCAGGACTGGTGCCCGAGCACGTCAACGCCGAGCCAAAGATGACCGGCAACTCGATGTCAATCAGGCGACAACTGCGCACCGATCCCACCTGTTCGGGTGAATTGGTCAGGAATAGCGCGCTGAAACGCGTAATACCGCCTTCGGCGTAGTGTTCAACCACAACATCGGCCTGAGCCAGGCCATGTTGAGGACGCACCTCTGATGTATTGGCCACTTTGATTAAAAGAGGGCGGCGATTCAACAGGGCAGTATCACTCACCACCAGGCCAGTGAATGGGTTGACGTTTTCGGGTAACGCTGTCGGAACGGCGCTGGTTGCCGTCGCAGCCGGCGTTGGCACCACGGTTGCAGTCGGTGGGACAGGCGTTGGGGTCGACGTGGGAGCAAAGATCGTCACTGCAGGCACAAACGTCGTCGTTGGCTCGGGCGTATCTGTGCTGACCAGGGTTGGGGTTGAGTCGCTACATGCAGAAAACAGTAGAATGACGGTCACCAGTGCACAAGAGATGGCGAGCGCTCGCGATGGTTGCCTTGACAAGGTATCCTCCAAGCAGATGCGTTGATTGACGCAAGCATTATATTAAATTTCGAACCACGCGAGAAAACCTCATTTCCAATCCAAATGACACTTCCAAATGACACTTCCAAATGACACTCTGGAACAAAGCACAACGTGTATACCATCCACGGATCAGTTGTAGTAGCAGCCGATGTGTGTTGTCCTGCATATTATTGCTGGCACTCGCGGTGCGCGTTTATCTACTGATCGGCCCGCTCAACCCCATAGAAAGCGATGAAGCTGTGGTTGGGCTGATCGCACAACGCATCCTGCACGGAGAACGTCCTTTCTTTGAGGCCGGATTCCTGCAGCACGGGTTTCTCGAAGCGTACCTTACTGCCCCGTTGTTTGCTGCTTTCGGTATGAACCGGCTCACGTTGCGGCTTGTGCCACTTGGCTTTTCGTTGTTATTCATCCTCGCGGTCTACTGGCTGGGGCAAGCGTTGTATGGACGAAGGGCCGGTTTACTCAGCGCACTATACGTAGCTGTACCTCCATCAATGCTGACCATATGGGGACTGAAGGCAGGTGCAGGTTATATCGACGTACTTACACTCGGTACACTGTCCCTGGCGCTCACAATTCACTCTATGCGCCACAAAGCCAACGCGACGAGATGGGCTGCCATTTGGGTGTTGATTTTGATCGGGGTGTGGGTGCACTTGATCGCAGGATTCTACGCACTGGTCATTGGGTTGGCGATGGCTTATTGGGTGATCCGGCGGCTCCAACAGCGTTACGGCGCAGTCGTTATCGCGGTACTGACCAGCGCGTTGCTGGCCCCAACGCTTATCCTTGCTACCGTGTTCGGCTCACAGCTAACCACAGCGCTCCCTGGATTAGCCTTTGTCGAATCGGCAACAGAATTCCGTCTGAACCTGGTCAGCACCATCAAGACTGCTATGCCGATCATGGCCGGCGTTTTACAGCCCAGCGCGTCGGAGAGCTTATTCAGCCAACAGTTGGCAGGAAGACAAGGAATCATTCAGGCCTGCGTCTGGATCTGTGTCACCTTGTGTGCAGTCGTTCTATGGGCAAACCGGCGTGTGTTGACGAGAGCCAGTGGTATGCTGTGTGTGCTTGTCCTGATCACGGCAACAGCTTTCTGCCTGTTTCGACTCAATTTCATCGTGCACGAACCCCGTTATCTGCTGCCCTTGTATACCGCGATCCCTTTGGCGGCATATGCGCTCGTGGAGTCGTGGGACAAGAGTTCCAGAGTCGGAGGCACTGCACAAGCCAGGCCGTGGCTTACGACAGGTGTTACTGCAGCCATTTTGATACTTAACCTGTACAGTAACGTTGCCATCAAACCAGCGCTCAACCTGCCAAGCCTGTCAGGCTACACGCTGGCAGACAACCAAGCACTGGTTGAGTGGTTTGACCGTCGAGACATTCACCATGTTTACACCGACTACTGGATCGGGTACTGGCTCGCGTTCGAGAGCCAGGGGCGTGTCGTACCGTATATCATCGGTCCGAACAACACCATCGGCTGGAACCGCCATATCCCATATGCGGTCGCCGTTGAAGAATCAACCGACCCGGCTTATGTTTTCCTCGCCGATTCACCGGAGGAACAGGCTTTTGCCCAGCACCTGGGCGCACACGGCATCACGCATAGACTCGACCATGTCCTCATCTATACGATTTACTGGGAACTAAGCGCGCATGTGCATTTCCCGGTTGACAACCGATAAGCGTGCGACAAAGCGGACCCCTCGGCGCTGATACAGCCCGAAGGGTTCGCTCAATCTTGCCGAGTGTTTGACGTTGCGGTGCGTTCTCGCCACCGCAGACGCGCGCAAGTGGCTTGAGTGGCTATTGACCTGTGTTGCCCAGGTATTCCCAGTGCACTTTGAGTTGAGCCAGCGCAGACAGATCAAAGAACTCCACACGGATGAAGTGTGAGCTGTCACCCAGAGCAATGTCACCGGTCACCGTACGAGCGGATTGTTGCACCCACTGGTTGATAACCTGGCGATCATCCACATAGATACGCACACCGTCGTCCGAAGTGACGACGAAGCGGTACACACCCGCCGGGAAGTAACGATACTGTACGAAACGCGCGCCCCAGTTGTCCGCCGGCACGCTGGAGGCTGGCGATCCATAACCCCAGTTGAACTGTATGCCGTTGTAGTTCGCCATGTAAACAGGCGCACCATCCAGGTTGATGTTATTGAAGAACTGCGCGCTCCATGGACCATTCTGGGTTGGCCCCGGACACACCGACCCGCACGGCTGCGGGCCAGGCTGTGTACCACTGACGCGTACGAAGTTCACGCGCACAGAGGCGATGCCAGCCTGCTCGACGTAATCGACCCGCACAGTGTGGACCCCGGCTGCAATGGCGATATCAGCCTGGTTGGTCTGATTGCCCACGAAGCCATAGCGATCGAATACGACGCTGCCGTCGATGATGAGCCGGATCCCGTCGTCTGCATTGAGTGTGAATCGGTAGGTGCCACTCGTGAAATTCAAAGTGCGCGTCCACCTTGCCGAGAAGTAATCCGCAAACACGAGACCGGGATTTGGTGTGCCATAAGCCCAGTTGAAGTCCACCGCTCCGTCGTTGCGGACCAAGGCCGGCGAGCCTGACTGCGACGTATTGTTCCAGTACTCCCCATACCATGGCCCGGATGGCTGTGGTGCAGGTTGTGGCTTGTACACAGGAATGCACAAGGTCGTGCCGGTGTAAATACGCGTGCTTGGCAGACGGTTGACCCGCCTGATCGTCAGAATAGACACACCATAGAGTCTACTGATCTTGGTAAGTGTGTCACCCCGTTTGACCTTGTAGTACCGGCAGGTGTAAGTGCTCGCATTTGGGTGTTCAGGCGATTCGGCCATCGATACTGTCGGCATGCTAATGCCAAGCACTGCCGTGATCAACAGCACGGTCAGCAATTGGCAAGCGAGTTTGCGGTTCAGTTGCTTCATACGTATGCCTCCATTTGAACTAACGCTTTTACTGCCTTGATAGTTTGATGTTTTTCGTACAGTGTGCATGGTTGGCCTGAAAACCCGACTGCCATTTAAGATGGCAAGCCACTACACAAATCAAACCCTTCCCATACCTCCTATTATCCTTGAAAGTAGAAGTTTGTGCTATCCAACAGTGGAAACACAGTTTTCCATAAGCCTCTACTCAGGAACAGCCATGAGTATAATTCAATCTTTGGCTGAATCAACTTGTCTCTACGTAATATACGTACCTGGAGGAAAGGATGAAGAGTAATTGGGCTGCTGTATTGACTACAGCGTCAATAACAGCAGCGTTGTTGCTGTCTGCGTGTGGCGCGCAACCAGCAAACCTACCGACAGTCACGGCGTTGCCGAATACGCCCACCACGCCCACAAACACGCCCACGGCGAGTAGCGGCGACGCAACGGCCACCGGCAATGACACTTCAACAAGCTCAGCGACACAAGGCGCGCGGCCTTATGCCCAACTGTCTCCCGCACAGCGCACACAGATTGCCAGCGAACCACCACCAATATCCATCGACGTCTCCAAAAAATACCTGGCCACCATTCACACGGCCAAGGGGGATATCAAGGTGGAGTTGGACCCTTCGGCAGCGCCACAGACAGTCAATAATTTCGTGTACCTTTCGCAAAACGGGTTTTACGATGGACTGACGTTCCACCGCGTAGAGCCCAACTTCGTTATTCAAGGTGGGGACCCTGCCGGCAATGGATCAGGTGGACCCGGTTACAACCTACCACCCGAGATCAAACTGAAGCATACCGACGGCGCGATCGCCATGGCTCGTCAAAGCGGACCCGCGGAGACGACACCCAGTAGCGGCAGCCAGTTCTACATCACCATTGGCGAGCAACCTGCTCTCGATAGCCAATACACAGTCTTTGGCAATACGGTCAGCGGGCAAGACGTGGTTCGTCAGATCGCCGTAGGCGATGTGATCGAGCGCATTGAAATCTCCGATGAGGGGGGAACAGCGGTTTCCGCCGCACCGACAGCGGTGCCACTGCCTGCCACGTGTGAAGTGTTTGCCTTGAATCCACAGAAAGAGGATCATGTGTCGGGCAACACTAACGCACCTGTCACGATCATCGAGTATGCAGACATGCAGTGCCCGGCCTGCGCACAATTGCATCCGGTTCTAAAATCCACCTTTACACAGGTGAGCGACACCGTACAGTTGATATTCCGCCACTTCCCCTTGACAACCATCCATGACAAGGCACAGATCACATCACAGGCGCTCGAAGCGGCCGCCCTCCAGGACAAATTCTGGGAAATGCATGATCTGTTGTACGAGAAGTATGAGGACTGGAGCACGAAACCAGTCACGGACATCGTAGGCACGCTGAACGACTACGCCAAGGAACTGGGCATCGATGTGTCCAAGTTCGAATCGGATCTGAGCAGCCCGGATGTCATCGCCCGCGTGGAGCACGACACCAAGATCGCCGAATCACTGCAACTGAACGCCACGCCGTCGGTATTTATCAACGGTCGCGCGGTTGACCCAAGCGCATTTGCTCAGTCCGAAATGGCCAGCCAGTTGCGCGAGTACGCCAACCAGCGTGCTGAATCTGTCACAGGAAGCAACGCGGGGTTTAGCGCCGCAAATCCGGATCAGGTCACTGAATCGACTGCGACTTACGCGCTCACGCTGAAGACCACCAAGGGGGATATTGAGATCGAGTTGGATCCCAAACTGGCGCCGGTGAACGTAAACTCAACCGTGTTCCTGGCGCAGAAAGGGTATTTCAGCAATACACCCTTGGAATTGAACGACACCCAGCTTGGCGCAATCCTATTCGGTAGCGCCAACCGCTATGGAAACCCCGGCTACACCTGCAGCATCGAACCGCCGGGAACCAACTCGTTCGCACAAGCCGGCGTCGTGGCACTGCTCAACGACGGACAACGCAATCTCTCTCAGTTGATCATTACCTATACGCCCACGCAACAGTTCGAATCGCAATTTTCAGTGATCGGCCATGTCATCAGCGGCCTGGATGTTGCGGAATCACTGAAGCCTGCAGAAGGCATAACGCAGAGCGACAAAATCGTTTCGGCAACCGTCACCAAGAAGTAAACGTTCCGCATCAGCACCACCAAACAGCAGGCGTGCCATGGCACGCCTGCTGTTCTGTCACGGCGGCATTCATGTTCACACATACACTGCAGGTACGCTTTCGCGACCTGGATGCACTGAACCACGTCAACAACTCTGTCTATCTAACCTATCTTGAGGAAACGCGTATCGCATTCATGCATGCACATCATGTGGGTGGGTTGCACACGCCTGAGCGAGGCACCATCCTGGCACGATGTGAAGTCGACTACCGGTTTCCTGCCAAGCTCGGCGACACAATCGTTGTCGAAATGCAGGTCGGTGCGATCCGGCGCAGTTCGTTCGAATTCGTATACAAGCTCTACCGGCAAGAAGACAGGAAGCTGATCGCTGAAGCGAAAACCGTACAAGTCTGCTACAACTACATTCTGAATACTCCCATTCGTGTTCCCGAAGACTGGCTTCAACAATTGAAAGCGGAACAAGGGGTTTGATACACTATCAACATGGCTTTGGGCATTAATAAAACGAAAACTGCGCTACTGGCTCTTGAAGACGGCACACTGTGGCCAGGCTTAGGCTTTGGCGCCGAGGGTGACACTACCGGTGAAGTGGTGTTCAACACTGCGATGACTGGTTACCAGGAAGTCCTGACCGACCCTTCATACCACGGCCAGATCGTCGTCATGACGGTACCCCACGTGGGCAATGTCGGAACGAATCCTGAGGATGAGGAATCCCGACGTATATGGGTGGCTGGGTTTGCCGTGCGCGATCTGAGCCCAACCGTCAGTAACTACCGCGCCCAGTGTGCGCTCGATGACTACCTAAAGTCGCATGGCGTTGTCGGCATATCTGGTGTGAGCACGCGCGCTTTGGTCAAGCACATACGCACGTATGGGGCCAAACGCGCAGCCTTATCATCCACCGATCCAACCCCTGAGCGGTTGATCGAGATGGCACGCAACAGCCGCGACATGAAGGGTGCCGATTTAGCACGCGAAGTATCGTGCGAAGAGAACTACCACTGGGCTGGGGAGATAGACTCGCAGTGGTATCCCGAAACCAGGCTGCAGGCGCACACCGGCTCAACACGTGTGGGCGCTCACATTGTCGCGTACGACTTCGGCATTAAACACAACATTCTGCGTCTTCTCAGTGCACGCGGCTGTCGCGTCACCGTGGTGCCCGCAACCACCCCAGCTTGCGACGTATTGGCGCTCAAGCCCGACGGCGTTTTCCTGTCCAATGGCCCTGGCGATCCAGCCGCATGCACCTATGCCATTGAGGCGACCCGTGAGATGCTTGGGAAAGTGCCGATTTTCGGCATTTGTTTGGGGCATCAAATTTTGGGGTTGGCATTAGGCGGTGCGACCTATAAGATGAAGTTCGGCCATCGCGGCGGCAATCAGCCAGTACGGTTCGCCGACACAAATGCTGTTGAGATCAGCAGTCACAATCACGGTTTTGCAGTGGACGCGAGTACTCTACCGGAAGAGGTGGAGGTCACGCATGTAAATCTAAACGACGGCTGTGTGGAAGGGTTGCGAGCCCGCAGTCTGAACGCGTTTGGCGTTCAGTATCACCCGGAGGCTTCACCCGGCCCGCACGATGCCAGTTACTTGTTCGACGAGTTTATGCGCGCAATAGGGGCACAGTAAGGCGGTAGCTCTACAGCACATCTGCAAAAGAGTCGCCCGCGATCCCCTGTTGCCGCAGGTGTTCCAGTGTATACGCAAGTAACGCATATAGGGCCGTTAACTGCTCCATTTCTGTGATCACGCCAGCCTGCTGCAGGTGCACTTCGTAGACGCTGGATGACACACCGCCATTCTGCCAGTTGCGGCGCCGGCGCACTTCCAGTTGCAATACCGGTGCCGTTTGTTTGATCAGCCGGCGCAGTTCGTCATCCATCAAAACCGTGTGCGCTCTGATCTCATCGGTGCTTCGCACGACGATCTCAGGACCAAATCCCAACGCAGTGACGTCGATTTTCTGCAGCTTTGCGTGGCGATCAGGCATAGGTTGTGCGTGCGCATTCGCGTTGTAGACGGTTAGCTCCAGGCGTTCCTTGGGTGGGTAGAACGCCCGCATACGTGTGTATTGGACCAGACTATGCCCATCCCCAACCACATACGTATCTAGATAAAAGGGCCACTCCTTTATACTGGCAACGACCTGCTCCGGCTGTCCCCCACTCGCCGGAGTAAATTGCCCTCCGATCCGTTGCGCGAAATTCTGCCAGACTTCTCTTTTTCGCCCGGTTTCAACCAGCGTCTGCGACGCCCACACAACCAGAAAGATAAGCCCCAAGACCAGGCAGAGCGTTGGCAGCGCCAGGACGATCACTGCTGTCGAGTTCATCAGCACACCTTAGCACACCTTACCATAAGCGACGCTTGGCTATCCGAATACAGGCGTGTGCTCTTCATCACGCAGACGTACCAGTAACATTGGCACTAGCGCCTGGCTGGACACCTTTGGCGCAACGCTACCTTGCCAGAAGGCATCCATCCCCACCTTACCGTGTGTGCCGAGTACGATCAGATCACAATGGATCTGCTGTGCCGTGCTGACAATCGTCTTCGCCGGGTCACCCCGCGCCACTTCCGCTGTGATGGTCAGGTTTGTCGATTGCAGCTTCGTAAGCTGATCGTGCAGATACTCTGCTGCACTCTGCTCTTCCAGCTTCAGGAGCGCCGCTGTCGCGCCGGGCAGCATGCGCCCGGTGGCCGCGCGTTCACCGGAGAGCGTACTTGGGGTGGGCACAACCATCAATAAATGCACTGCCGCCGCACAGAGACGGGCGAAATCGATTGCGACTGAGATGCCTTGCTCATGGGCAGGATCGCCATCCAACGGCACCAAAACCAGGCGGCATGCGAACACCGGCGGTGCATCAGATTCGGAAGGCGGAACGAGCAACACCGACGTTGAGCCTTGCGCGATGACCTGCTGCGCAATACTACCAAACAGCCAGTCTCTCAAACCGCCGCTGCCATGTGTACACATGACAATCAGGTCTGGTTCAAACTCGCCAGCATGCTCGACGATGCTGCGTGCCACCTCACTAACTTCGCTGGTGTGCACGTGTCGCAGCACCCGCACGCCTGGGGGAAATGCGCGCACCGCAACATCGTCGAGATAGCGGGAAGCACTCTCAGCATCCGTCAGGTGAGCCGCGCCGTGTACCGTCTGGGGTGGATTGCGCTCGATCACATGGATCAACGTCACAGTGACATCCAGTTTGCTGGCCAGGTGCGCAGCGTACGGCAGCGCGACCTCAGCCAGGCTGGATCCGTCCAGTGGAACAAGCAAGTGCTTAAACACCTCAACCTCCGTAAAACGTCTGGTACAGCAGGTATAAATTCAACACCACGACGAGGCCAGCGACGACGCTGGCGATCAGCGTCGTCATCGGTCTATTGACCAGCACACCCATGACGTCACGACGGCTGGTGAAAAACACGAGCGGGATGATCGCAAACGGCAGACCAAAACTCAGTACCACCTGGCTGATGACGAGTGTGCGGGTTGGGTCGAGGCCAAGCGCAATCACCACCAGTGACGGGATCATCGTCACAACGCGGCGTGCCAGCACCGGGATGTGATAGTGCAGGAACCCCTGCATGATCACTTGCCCTGCCATCGTCCCCACCGAAGCGGATGACAGACCAGCAGCCAACAGCGAAATAGCGAACACGGCACTGGCCGCCGAACCCAGTAAAGGTGTGAGTGTGAGATGAGCCGCCTCAATGCTGCCGACATTGGTCATGCCCTGGTGAAAGAACGTGGATGCTGCCATGATCAACATGGCCATGTTGATTAACCCAGCCAGACCCATTGCGATCAACACATCCGTCACTTCGAAATGGAAAAGGCGCCGCAACAGCGACGGCTCCTTCACGACAATGCGATCCTGTGTCAGCGATGAGTGCAGGAAAATGGCATGCGGCATGACGGTCGCGCCCAGGATACCCGCGGCTAACAGCACGCTCTCCGGCCCCTGGAACTGGGGTACGACTGCATGGAACAGCACGTTACCCCAATCAGGCCGGTCGAGGATCGTCTCGATGAGATAGCTGACCGCGACCACGCCGATCAACACCGTGATGACAGCCTCGATTGGCCGAAACCCGTAGCGTTCCAGGCCGAGGATGAGAAAGGTTGCAATAGCGGTGATAATACCCGCCAACCAGAGGGGGATGCCAAAGAGCAAGTTAAAACCCAGCGCCGCACCGAGAAACTCTGCCAGGTCAGTGGCCATGGCCACAATCTCCATCAATCCCCACATGATCCAGACCACCGGACGTGAGAAATGGGTCCTGCATTGCTCGGCCAGGTTCAGTCCGGATGCGATGCCAAGCTTGGCCGACAGCGTCTGTATCAACATGGCCATCAGGTTGCTTCCAACGATGACCCACAGCAGCATGTAGCCGAATTGTGCTCCAGCCTGGATGTTAGTAGCAAAGTTGCCTGGATCCATATAGGCCACACTGGCGATGAATGCCGGACCCATGAACGGCAGCAACCGCGCCAACAAGCCCTTTTTACTTTCGCCGGACAAGATGTCGGTGGCAGCCTTGATCGTCCCAACATCGCCCTGTTTCATCTCACCAGTGCGCAGCTCAGGTGCCATACAACTTACTCCCGCGGGCAGACATGATTGGATTCCTGTGCATTTATTATCGACCCGTAGACCAAATGGTTTAGCGCCCATAGCGGCGTAGTTACAATTGTGATGTAGTAGAAGACCATAGTCATCCGTAAAGCATGAGTGAGTCTACGGATCTGTTTGGAGGTGTGGACGATATGCAGATGTTCGAATCAACCCAGAGTCGCTATGGCCTGGAAAACCACGGGTTCGCGAATGTTCATTCGGTGTATTGGAATCTTTCGACCCCCCAACTCTATGAGGAGGCAATCCAACGCCGCGAAGGGCGCCTGGCACATCTGGGGCCGCTAGTGGTGCGCACTGGACAACACACCGGCCGCTCGCCCAACGACAAGTTCATCGTACGCGAACCCACGAGCGAGGACAAGGTCTGGTGGGGGAAGATCAACCGCCCGTTCGACCCGGAACATTATGCCGCGCTAAACAAACGCATGTTGGCGTATCTGGAAGGCAAAGACCTGTTCGTGCAAGATTGTTTCGCCGGGGCCGACCCACGCTATCGTCTCCCCATTCGTGTCATCACAGAGACAGCCTGGCATAGTCTGTTCGCACGTGACATGTTTATCCAGGCCAAACCACAGGAATTGCTGACACATGTGCCCCAATTCACGATCATCGATGCGCCTCATTTCCATGCCAAGCCCGAAGTGGACGGAACGCGTTCGGAGGTCTTCATTGTGCTTAATTTCAGCGAGAAGACCGTTTTAATCGGTGGCACCCAATATGCGGGGGAGATCAAGAAATCCGTCTTCACGCTGCTCAATTACCTGTTGCCACAACAGAATGTGCTTTCCATGCATTGCTCCGCCAATATCGGCCCCAAGGGGGATGTCGCTGTCTTTTTTGGCCTTTCCGGCACCGGCAAAACAACCCTTTCAGCAGACCCGACGCGCACCCTGATTGGTGATGACGAACATGGCTGGAGCGACCATGGTGTATTCAACTTCGAAGGGGGCTGCTATGCCAAAGTCATCCGTCTTTCACCCACAGCCGAACCGGAAATCTATGAAACCACCCGTCGCTTCGGCACCATTCTGGAAAATGTCGCATATGATAGCACCACCGGGCGGCTGAACCTGGATGATGACTCGCTCACAGAAAATACCCGCGCGGCCTATCCGATCAGCCACATCGCCAACGCCAGGCGTGATGGCATGGGTGGGCATCCGAATAACATCATCATGCTCACGGCTGACGCATTTGGTGTTCTGCCACCAATCGCACGGCTCACGCCCGAGCAGGCGATGTACCACTTCCTTTCTGGGTATACTGCCAAAGTTGCCGGCACAGAGAAAGACGTTACCGAGCCGCAAGCGACGTTCAGCACTTGTTTTGGAGCGCCCTTCATGGTGCTATCGCCAACGGTCTATGCCAACATGCTGGGCGAGCGCATCTCGGAACACAAAGTGAATGTGTGGCTCATCAACACTGGCTGGAGTGGCGGACCCTACGGCGTAGGTCAACGCATCAGGATTGCCCATACCCGTGCGATGGTGCACGCAGCGTTGGAAGGCTTACTGAACAACGTCCCTACCCGCGTCGACCCCATTTTCAAGCTATTTGTACCCACCAGTTGCCCTAACGTACCGGAGGAGGTGCTTGACCCGCGTAACACCTGGGCAGATAAGGCGGCTTACGACGTGCAGGCACGCAAGTTAGCCGGCATGTTTGTGGAGAATTTCAAAACGTTTGCGAACCAGGTTCCTGCCGCCGTGCGGGATTCGGGTCCCCAAGCCAGTTAACATGGCCGGTAACCGGTAACACAAGGCCCAGGGAGCGGGCACACACGATCATGTGTGCCCGCTCCCTGGGCCTTGTGAGTGGAGATGCCGGGAATTGAACCCGGGTCCGAAACGAACCTACTGCGAATGACTACGAGCGTAGTCGCTACTTTAATTTCGCGTCGCGCACGTCTAGCGACTGACTTATCGCAACGCTAGTTCGTGTGTTTGGCCTGCCGGCCAGCAACCCAAGTCGCCTACGAACCTCGGCGGGGCGCCCGCTGGCTTTATTACGCCGCAACCAAGCCCCACCAGCGCGAGGTCTTGGACGACGCCGGAGTATTCCTACCCCGGATGCTTCTCAGCGACGCTTACGCGGCGACTGGGACAGCATTCCAGTTAATGCTCTTGGCACTTAATGTGCGGTGCGCTGTTTTACGAGAGTCGCGTCTCGGCTCGCCACCCGGAGTTTGCCCATTCCGTCGAAGCCGTTGCATCCCCTAGTGGTATGGACATGATTATACCAGGATCCGTCCCTAAAGCGGGTAAAATCGGGTTTCCAAACAGGCACAAATCGATGGAGAAATCACGTTGACGAACAGGTTGGTTACTCGAAGATTGCAGGCACTTGCCATACTCGCATGCGTACTGGCGACAACGGGTGCAGTGGGGATCACCGCACCGCACGTTTATGCCCAGGATGTGACACTGGCGCGCATTACACTGCCCGTGCGCGGGCAGACTGTGCGTGGGAATATCAGTATCCAGGGAACCGCTACTTCCCCACAGTTCATACGTTATGAGGTCGCATACGCGTTGGAGCCCGACCTGGCTAATTGGACAGTGCTGAATGGAGCGCTCCAAGCTGTAACGGATGGCGTCTTGGCAGTATGGAACACACGCCCGCTCGCAGACGGGACGTACGCCCTGCGACTGCAGGTGTTCAATAGCGACGGCACAGTCAACGAGACGTTTGTGCGCGACCTCACACTTGCCAACGCCGGCACGGCAGCCACAGAAGACGTTCCAGCGACGACCACAATCACCGACACGACAACAGATGAAAGCGACGCGGCATTTTCATTGGACCTTTCAGAACTGCCGGGCGCGTTCCTGCGTGGTGCGCGTTATGCCCTGTACGCGTTTGGGGCGTTGGGTGTCTACGTCCTGGTGAAGAAGCTGATCGGTCTGGCGCTGCGGCGTATGATGAACAACCACATCGACTATGGGCGATAAACAATGATGGACGAATTGAACTCCACGGAACGACGCATTATTGTTGGTTTAGGTAACCCAGGCAGGGAGTATGCTCACACCAGGCATAACGCCGGCTTCCATGTCATTGATCGTCTGGCAGAGAAGCACGGTTTGAGATTCGGCAAGATGATGAACCGAGCGCTCATTGCCATGGGTGAGATCGAAGGTCACAAGGTGATCCTGGTCAAACCCCAGACCTTTATGAACGATAGCGGCACAGCAGTAGGACCGATCGTTAAGTTTTACAAGACGGACCCGGCCGGATTGTTAGTGATCTACGATGACCTGGATCTGCCAGTTGCACAACTGCGCATGCGCAAGTTTGGCGGGGCTGGCGGTCACAACGGCATGAAATCCATCATCACGCGTGTTGGCACTGAAAATTTCCCGCGCCTGCGTGTGGGCATCGGGCGACCGCCTGGGCGCATGGATCCAATGGATTACGTATTGGTGCCATTTACAAAGAGCGAACAGGAATTGATACAGCCGACATACGATCGGGCGGTTGATGGTATTGAGCGCTGGCTCAAAGAAGATATTGAGCGGGTGATGAACGTCGTCAACGTGGGCAGCGATGAAAGCTCCGCCTGAAATGGTATCAAAAAACAGATTCGCTAGCGCTGAACCCAGCGCCCCACAATCGTGTCCAGAGTGCCATCGGAACGCATCTCGGTGAGCACACGATTCAGCGCCTCCAGCAGCCACGGGTTATCGCGTCGCACGGCGATCGAGTACGGTTGGGGCGCAATACTGATGCTGATCAGACCGTCGGCAGACCGCACCAGTTTCATGGCGCTGAGCGCATCTACGATCGCGGCATCGGCCTGTCCAGACTGCACGGCCAGCACTGCAGCCATATCGTCTGATGCACTCACGCGCACCATATTCGTCGCGCGGCGTTCCCAGTGGCGTGCCGTACGATCCGCATCTGAACCCAGGGTTGCCGTTAGCCGCCGGTGATCCAGGTCAGCAACGGATCGGATCCCGGAAGAGGACTTGGTAACAAGACGTAGACCGGCGTCGAAATACGATTGGGTGTAAGCCGCATCATCCATACGTGCTGGATCGACGACCACCGCCGATACCACTATGTCCACCTGCCATAAGGTCAACGCGTCATACATCGAGTCGTAGCCAACCGGATTCGTTTGCACCTGCAGGTCAAGGCGCCTGGCAATCTCACGCGTCAGATCTGCATCCAACCCTTCCCAATCGGTAACGCCATAGAATGAAAAAGGCTGCCAACCTGGGTCGATACCCACTCGCAACGCGCCGCGGGCATGCAGATCACCCCATTGCTTGTCGGCGAGCTGGCGTGATTGGATGGCATTGGCCGCCATGACTGCACAGACCGCCGACAGGCATACGACGATGGCACCCAGGACAAATCGTTTCTTACCACGCCCCAGGCATCGGACGACTTGAGCCGCAACAGCAATTAAGTGAGCCTTCATTAACCGGCGTAATGACAACTGTCGCAGTGCAAGATGGCTTAATGCACGACAACAGGTGTGCCAACCGGTGCCCATGCATAAAGGCGTTGTGAAAAAGCGACCGGCAGGTTCACACAACCATGGCTCATTGGGTGGCCAAAGTTATTATGCCAATATGCGCCGTGCACTGCATAACTGCCCGAGTAGTACATGGTATAAGGCACGCCAGGCAAGTCATAGCCGGGACCGCGCATGCGTGTAGCGCGATACTTGACATAGACACGAAATGTGCCCCGGCGCGTCGGGTGCCGGCTTGTGCCACTTGAGATAAGCGACGACATCACCGCACGTCCGTCTTGCCAGGCGATCAACTTTTGTTTGGAAAGGATGACCTCGATCCACTTTCCCTTAACTGCTGCGGCATTAACTATATTGTGGTAAACACCCTCAACAGCCTCCATCGCGGCGGGGTTCCCGGCAACCGAGGTATCATCCGCCGTTACATCGCCGATGTTACCTGTCAATGACGAATCAGCTTGTGCCAGGCTTCCGGAGGTGGCAAACACAGCAAAAGATAGTGCCGCCACCGTGACAACATAAACCAGGCGACGAATGGATGATGAAACAACAGTGTATATCGAGCGTCTGTTCATGTTCTTTCTCTCTCCCTCTTCCACAACCATAGACGGATTCGGGCAGGCATTCACCTGCCTTCGTCATTTCCTGTACCTACATCCTTGTTTTTGTTTTCGACAAAGCATAGGATACCATCAACGATGCCTTGCGCAACCAATTCGGGTTTGCGCGTCAGGATCTGACGATCCAGGTATAAAAAACCTATCTCAATGATAGCAGCCGGCGTGCGTTCGTCGATCTCATAGAAAGCGTGATACTTGGTCATGTCGAATGTCACCGTATTCGCATGAAAACGCAGCCCGGTCGATGCGGTGTAATGCGTCGTAAGGCAGGTTACCAACCGGTCCTCCTCTTCCGGCATCTTGCTGTCGAACACACGTGCGACTTTGAATCCGGTGGCGAGGTCGTTGACGTATGTGCACGAATCCGCGTGGATCGACAGCAGCGCACGAGCGTGATAACCTTTCAGTCGCGTGTCGAACTCGTCGAGCACATCTACCGTATAACCTTGAGCACGCAACTGATCTGCCACGCGCACTGCAGTGTCGAAATTCACCTGCGCCTCGGTCAATCCATCCTGGCATACCGACCCGCTGTCATTGCCCCGATGGCCGCTCACCAACCCAATCCGCATTGCATCAGCCGCGAGAGCCGTTGCCGTCGCATCTGTCGTTGGCGTGGCTTGCAATAATGTCCATTGGAATTGCTGCCAACCAGGTACGTACCGCATCGCGACGAGAAAGATTAACCCAACAGCCAATGCGATCATTCCCAGGACAAACGCACGCCGGATACCATATGGCATTTCCACAGACACATCACCACTGTCCGGCTCAACAGGCGCAACACGTGCCGCTCGGCCTGATGACGAAGCAGTGCGACGTGCGCCAGCCACAGCCTGACGCTTGCCGGCTTGCTGTGCGCGTTTCACAGACGCGCGCTGCACGCTACTTTCTCGGGATGTAGCTCCCGGTGGGGATTTCGCCTGTCTCTTCATGTGCCCGGAACACCACCAGTTTCACCTGCCACAGTGGTCGCTTCTGATGCGTAACGCTTGTACATGACGCGAAGACTAGGTTGTGCCACCCGAAAACCGAGGCGACCATATAGATGCTGCGACGTCTGATTGCTAGCCTGGGTATTGAGTGTAACCGTCGATACGCCGTAGGTGCGCCGCAAGCGTTTGAGCACGTCGACAAGCAGGTGGGCACCAATACCACGCCCCTGCCACTCAGAACGTACCGCTAATCGTGTGATATGGGCCTCATCTCCGTAATGCGTTGAGAACTGATAGCCAACCACCTGCCCATCCAATTCAGCCACGCTGAAGTAGGTGCTTCTGCCCAGGGCGCGACGCAACACAAAACGCGGATAGTGCCACTGTTCTTCAAACGCGCTAGCGTCAACAACACACACCACGTCCAGGTCAGCTTCCAACGCCTTCCTGATAGTAAGATCGTCAGGGGGCGATGATACTGGCAACGTGTCGAGCGGGGTCCGCCACACCATGGTAATCACGTCATCCACACGCCCAAGGCCCGCTTCACGCAAGTATGAAAGCAGCCAGTGCGTCGGTTCCACGATACAAAATAACTCTTTAATCCCCACTGCGGGGAGCAATGTGCTGTAGTGCTCCAACAGCGGCTGCAGAGTGCCCGAAGCCGAAACACCATCGGCGACCGCGCACCAGCGCAACCATGCTACCGCAGACTGTGTAGAATCGAGGCGGTTGATATCGCCGAACGAAACGGGCACCGCAAGTGTCGCCGCACCCACACCGTCGCCTGACGAGAGCGTGCAAAACGCATCACTGTGCAGCCATTCGAAAGGCGTCCACCAATCCAGGCGGTTGAATACGCGGCGTTGTGAGGTCAGCCGGGTCAATCCTGGTTCGCCAAAAGATGCCATTTTCCCAATGCGCAACGGCTGCTGTGAGATCATTTCAAGTAACGCCATATTCTTCTCTGTTCAAACCAAACCAAACCTGACTTTAACATTCAGAACACGGCGTGTCAAAGTGGACGATACGATGAATATGATTCTCGATCTGACGAACATGGCTCCTACAGGCGAGGCGATTGGCCGGTATGAAGGTATGGTGGTCTTTGTGCCGTTCGGCCTGCCCGACGAAACGGTCGAAGTTGAGGTGACCCACCGGCGCAGGAACTACGCACATGCCAGGATACTGCGAGTTTTGCATCCTTCGCCACACCGTGTTGCGCCTCCCTGCCCTTACTTTGGCGCGTGTGGGGGCTGTGAATGGCAGCACATCGCTTATGGAACGCAGTTAATCTTTAAAACCGAGTCCGTCCAGGGTCAACTGAGACGTATAGGCCGGCTCGCCGAAGTGATCGTATTGCCGTGCCTCCCGAGCCCAGAAATGTATGGGTATCGCAACCACACTCAGTTCGTACTATCGCCCACTCAGCGTCCAGGCTATTATGTCAGCAAATCGAGGACCGTGCTCGAAGTTGAAGACTGCCCCATCCTCGCTCCCGCGTTACGAAAGTTCATCACCGCGTCTGATGGTGACACTAGGAATGTGCGGTTTCAGATCACCGCGACGCGATTCGCCGGTGTGCTGGGCGCATTGCGCGAGTTGCACCTGCGCGCGGGTGTAAATACTGGCGAACAGATGATCGTTCTCGAACTGCAGGACGGGTCGCATGTACGGCTCAGCGACCAAAGCCATATACACGAGCGCATCGGCGAGTTCACGTACGCCGTTTCGCCATCGTCCTTTTTTCAGGTGAATACAGGAGTGGCAACACTGCTGGTCAACGAAGTCATGGCAGCATTGGCTCTTGGCGGTAGCGAACACGTGTTGGATCTGTATTGCGGGGTTGGGTTGTTCACGTTACCCATCAGTAGCCAGGCTAAAGCTGTAACCGGCGTGGAATCCAATCCCACGGCCACGGCCGATGCAGCGCTGAATCTTGCCGCACACACGAATACCCACTTCATCACAGCCGACGTAGCCCATGCGCTGGAACAGGAGATTGTGAGCGGTCAAGCTTGGGACGCCATTGTGCTGGATCCACCCAGGGCAGGTGTTGAACGTGACACACTCGAGCGCATATGCGCACTGCATGCTGCGCGCATGGTCTACGTATCGTGCGACCCGGCCACGCTGGCACGCGATGCCAGGCTCATCTGTGATCGCGGTTACAGGCTTGCGCGTGTACAGCCGCTCGATATGTTTCCCCAAACGCACCACGTGGAGACCGTGGCAGTGTTTGTTCAGCCTTGACGTTTATAGACGGCGAACGTCAGTGTGACACTCTGAAAATAGCCGCGTGGCGGATTACTGTCTGGGTTCAGTTGCAGATCCGAAACCTGTACCTCCACCCGCAAGGTTGAGGTGAGGATCTCAAAGACGCCGCCATCCTGGGCCAATACCGCATCGCCTCGCGCCTTCAGTTTATTGCGGGTCACGCTGTCGTTCCAGGCATAATCCGTCATGAGCACCTTTGTCGTGCTCTGAAAGTCATTCTTGTCGAACACCCACAATGCCAGCGCTGAGACCCGCGCAGGGGTATCCCCCCCAATGCGCTCGGCAATGCTGGCGCCGCACTCGCCGATCAACTCCCCCATCGGGCCGTTGATCGCAAAGTCTTCATCGTAATGGTCATCGCCATGGCGATAGATCGTCGGCGCGAATGTAGCCAGCGGTGTCTCGCTAGTGACGACATGGGCGCCACGTGCCGCGGGCGAGTAAACCGATCCAACAGAGCCTGGGGATGTCGGGCCAACATTCACCGTGACGTTCGGCGCAGGCACATAGGGTTCGGCCTCTACCCGGCTCGGCGCGATGTTAAAGCGTTGATTGATCGTGGCGACCGGGTTCATGCGGGGTCCCACCCAATGATCTACCACGTAAACGATGATACCCAACAGCAACGCCCACACCAGCAACAGGATAAAACCCACCAGTCTTGCGTTACTGCGCGCTACCGCTGGCGCGCTCGGCGCCGTGTTCGCTGCAGGCACATTGCCAGTATCTTTGGCCGATTGCATGGTGTTGACCAGGCTGGTCAGCGCCAACTGGTCGTTGGCGGTAAAGCGTCCCTGATCCCCATTTGCCCGGTTTTCTAGCGTCGCCACTCTTTCAGCGTCCCGCACCATGGTCAACGCGTCGTCGAAACTTGCATCCCCCGTGGTGACACCGAGCACGTCATAAACATTCTGTAACGCGTTGGGAACACCGGCGCTCATTTCGCCCTGGAACTTGTTCGCTGCGCGAACAGCGTAAAAGTCCCGGTATTGCGGCGTATTGCTTTTCGTATCGTGATAGAGCATGCGAGGCGGGGCATCCCGCAACACCATTTCCGGCGGTGCCCAGGCGTAGTAGATGTAAATTCCTGCGAACAAACCAATGAGCAACCCGGCCAGTATGGAGGTAAAGACAACCACGCCTCGATTCATATTTGCTTTCATGAACTCGCCTCGACTGTTAGTCGCCTCGATTCTTAGGCTATAGGCAGAATGAAGATATTGCCAGACGTCACGAATCTTAAAATCAGATTCTACACGTGGATTGGGACTTGACAAGAAGCAAGCGAATCTGTATTCTATGCGCCATCGTTTAAGTTAAATAATGGTGTAGCATTGCTGTGTGGCAGCAGAGTTACGCCTGCAACCGCGCTCTTATCCAGAGAGGCAGAGGGAACGGCCCAATGAAGCCTCGGCAACCTGCCAGCGTATCCATGGAACGCTACCAAGGTGCCAACTCCGACAGCGGACGGCTGGAAGATGAGAGACGGCCTTGACAAAGGATATTTGTTATCGCCCTCTTATCGAGCTGTACGATAAGAGGGCGATTGCGTTTTCTGCTAGGTTAAAGCCATGTGGAGCGCGCAGAAGGCTGGTTCTGTCCACGGCTTAATCTGTATGTATTGTGTTTAGTTGGGTCATGAAGCATATTGTTTTGTTGGGGTATGCTGCACCAGCAGCCTGCGCCGAAAGGAAAGAGTTTAAATGTCTGAACAACACACGTTTCACTTTGATACGCTCGCGTTGCACGGAGGCACTCAGCCCGACGCGGCCACCGGCGCGCGCGCCGTGCCGATCTACCAAACCACCTCCTATCAGTTCAAGAACACCGAACACGCCGCCAACCTCTTCGGCCTCAAGGAGTTCGGCAACATCTACACCCGCATCATGAATCCCACCAACGACGTGGTCGAACAACGCATCGCCGCGCTCGAAGGCGGCGTCGGCGGACTCGTCGTCGCCTCCGGCCAGGCCGCCGAGACTTTCGCCATCCTCAACCTCGCCCGCACCGGCGATCACATCATCAGCGCCACCTCGCTCTACGGCGGCACCTACAACCTCTTCCACTACACCCTCCCCCGCCTCGGCATCGAGACCACCTTCGTCGATCCCTCCGACCCGGAGAACTTCCGCCGCGCCATCCAGCCCAACACCAAGGCCATCTACGGCGAGACCGTCGGCAACCCCAGGCTCGACGTCTTCCCCTTCGAAGCCGTCGCGGCCATCGCGCATGCGCACAGCCTCCCGCTGATCATCGACAACACCACCGCCACCCCCTACCTGGTGCGGCCGATCGAGTGGGGCACGGACATCGTGGTGCACTCCACCACCAAGTACATCGGGGGGCACGGCCTGTCGATCGGCGGCGTGATCGTGGACAGCGGCAAGTTCGACTGGTCGCACAGCCCGCGCCACGCCGAGTTCAACCAGCCGGATCCGAGCTACCACGGGTTGGTGTACTCGGCGCTGGGCGCGCCGGCCTACATCCTGAAGGCGCGCCTGACGCTGTTGCGCGACATCGGTGCGGCGCAGTCGCCGTTCAACTCGTTCCTGAACGTGCAGGGGCTGGAGACGCTGCCGGTGCGGATGGAGCGGCACATCGCGAACGCGAATGCGGTGGCGGCGCACCTGGCGCAGAGTCCGCACCTGGCGTGGGTGCTGCATCCCAGCCTGCCCAACTATCCGCAGAAAGAACTGGTGGCGAAGTACGCGCCGAAGGGGTTGACGGCGTTGATCGGGTTCGGGATCAAAGGGGGGCGCGAGGCAGGTCGTGCATTCATCGACCACCTGAAGCTGTTGTCGCATGTGGCGAACATCGGCGACGCGAAGTCGCTGGCGATCCACCCGGCGACGACGACGCACTCGCAACTGACGGCGGAGGAGCAGATCAGCACGGGAGTGACGGACGACTTCGTGCGGCTGAGCATTGGGCTGGAGGACGTGCGCGACATCATCTGGGACCTGGACCAGGCGTTGGCAGCAGCCGTCACCACCGCCGGCAATGGCCACAGCAAACGTGAGGCACATGTGACCGCCTAGCGGTCCGGGAATAAGAGACCGGCGGTTCGATCGTCAAGCCGGTCTCTCATTTCCTGCCTCCAATACTCTCCAACAATGATTGTCCAAACACAGACAGTAACTTTCGACACTGAACTGCGCCTGCAGAGTGGCGCGACGCTAGGGCCCATCACAGTGGCCTACGAAACTTACGGCACGTTGAACGAGGATCACAGCAATGCGATCCTGATTTGCCATGCCTGGAGCGGTGATGCTCATGTTGCAGGCCGGCATTCACCGGATGATCCCAAATCCGGTTGGTGGGACGAAGCCGTCGGCCCAGGCAAGGCATTTGACACCGATAAATACTTTGTCGTGTGCTCGAACGTGATCGGCGGTTGTTCGGGCAGCACCGGCCCGGCATCGATCAACCCACAAACCGGCAACCCGTATGGCTTGTCATTTCCGATCGTGACCATCGCCGATATGGTGGAAGTGCAACGCTGGTTGATGGACTATCTGGGTCTTGCCCAGTGGTTGACGGTCGTCGGCGGGAGTATGGGTGGCATGCAGGCGCTCCAATGGGCAGTATCGTATCCAGAACGCATGCGCAGCACGATGGTGCTGGCAGCCACCGCCTCACTGTCGCCACAATCCATAGCGCTGAGCGAAGTAGCCCGGCAGGCCATCTATGCTGATCCGAACTGGAACCATGGGGATTACTACGATAAAACCCCGCCAAATGCCGGCCTGGCCGTAGCGCGAATGATCGGCCATATCACCTTCCTCAGTGACGAGTCGATGCGTGCGAAGTTTGGACGTCGTTTGACGAATGAGAAGTACGGCTATAGTTTTGATACCGAGTTCGAGGTCGAAGGCTACCTGCGTTACCGCGGCAATGCATTTACCAAGCGATTCGACGCGAACGCTTTCCTTTATCTGAGCAAGTCGATGGACTATTTCGACCTATCCTACGGACAGCCGTCGCTTGCCAGCGCTTTCAAACATATCACCGACACCCATTTCCTGGTGGTCAGTTATACATCGGATTGGCTGTATCCGTCGCGACAGTCAAAGGAGCTGGTACGCGCTCTGCTTCAAAATGGTATCAACGTTACCTACGTAGAGATAGAAAGCAACTACGGTCACGATGCATTCCTGCTTGAGGTTGAACGCCTGGCCGAGTTGACACACGACTTCCTATCTCGGTTCACCACCCCTGCACATCCATCGAACGGTCGGGCTGCCCAGACGAAACTCCCCACCGACCTTGCAATGAATATATGAGTCAAAGCCAGACACTTAAATCAGAGACTCAACGAGACAGTGTCAGCAGAAGTGGCCGCCTTGATCTCGAAGCCATCGTTGAGATTATTCCCACCGGTGCACGCGTGCTGGACCTCGGATGCGGTGACGGCACCTTGCTGGGTCAACTCGTACAGCGCAAGCAGGTCGTCGCGCGTGGTGTTGAGCTAAGTGAGATGAACGTCCGCGCGTGCATTGCACGTGGGCTTTCGGTACGCCAGGGGAATATCGAAGAGGGGCTGGCCGATTACCTCGATACCGCGTTCGAGTACGTCATCCTCAGCCAGACGTTGGCCTTTCTCGACAAGCCGGAGCCAGTCGTGCAGGAAATGTTGCGCGTCGGAAAACACGCCGTCATTTCTTTCGAGAACACTAGCTATTGGAAAGAGCGCTGGCGCGCGGCGCGTGGCGGCGGCGCAGGCTACGAGCTATGCTCAGGCGAACCGCGTATGCGAGCGATTACGCTGCGGCAGTTCAACGAGTTTTGCGACTGCTGCCATGCACGGATCGAACGCGCCATGTTTCTCAATAACGAACGCCATATCCATATCCTCCCTACCCTACGCGCCCACATTGCCGTATACGTTCTCACGAAATAAGCGATCTACAATTCACAGTCGCAATTCATCAAACAGTATTCGAAATGTTTTACGATCAAGCAACGATTACGGTACGTGGAGGCAAGGGTGGCGACGGCGTCGTCAGCTTCCGGCGCGAGTCCATGGTTCCGCGCGGTGGTCCAGACGGCGGCAACGGCGGCCGTGGCGGAGACGTTGTCCTGGTAGTCAACCGTCACCTTAACACACTCTATACCTTCCAACATAAACGGTTATTTAAGGCCGAGGATGGGCGACCCGGCCGGGGCAAGGACCAAACCGGGAGATCCGGCAAGGATCTGTTTGTCGAAGTTCCACCCGGCACCATCGTGCGTGATGCTGAAACACACGCAGTGATAGGTGACCTCACCCACACCGATCAGCAGATCATTGTGGTGCGCGGGGGGCGCGGCGGGCGTGGCAACGCCAGGTTCGCCACTTCCAGCAATCAGGCGCCGCTCATGGCGGAAAACGGATCGCCAGGCGACACGCAAGAGCTTCTGCTCGAATTGAAGCTGATCGCGGATATCGGCATCGTCGGTCTGCCTAATGCGGGCAAGAGCACGCTGTTGTCGGTGCTCACGGCAGCCAGGCCCAAAATCGGCGATTACCCGTTCACGACGCTGCAGCCGAATCTGGGCGTGGCGCAGATCGACGGATTACGCACGGTTGTTCTTGCCGACATCCCGGGTTTGATCGAAGGGGCCAGCCAGGGAGCGGGATTGGGACATGAATTCCTGCGTCACATCGAGCGTACACGTGTGCTCATCCATGTGCTCGACGGATTGAGCGAGGATGTGGTTCGCGACTACCAAACCATCCAGGCTGAATTGGCAGCGTTCGGCCATGGTCTGGGTCAGAAACCACAGGTCCTCGCCATGAACAAAATGGATTTACCAGATGCGCAAGCCGCATATGAGCTGTTTTGCCACAGCGATACTGCTCTGGCCGAACTGAAGGCATGTCAGCCGATCTCTGCCGCAACAGGGCAAAACGTGCGCGAGCTGTTACTGCGCGCCGTGCAGGTATTGGACGAACTGCCGGCACTTGAGCCACTCGAAGCCGAACCTGTGTTGCTCATGGAGGATCAGGACACCTTCGACATCGTGCGCGAAGGGGGTGGCTTTCGCATCAACAGTCCCCAGTTGGTACGGCGCGTCGAGACGACACGCTGGGATCTGGAGGAGGCCGTGCAAAAGTTCCAGCGCTTGCTGGAGCGTAGTGGCATTACAGCAGAGTTGAAACGGCGCGGCATCAAAACGGGCGACACCGTTTACATTGGCGACTACGAACTGGAGTGGGGTGAAGGATAATGTCCTTCCAGGGGCCTGTCATCCGTCCAGCGTCCGAAGAAAGCCCGTCACAAACGCCTGTACATTCAGTTGGTGCTGCTCCTTGCTGACGGACTTCGCAGTGAGTTCGTGGAATACAGCGCCGGGGATCGCTTCGGCCAGCGCCAGTCCATAGTCGAACGGGTGAATGGGATCGCGCCGATTAGCAAGCACCAGTACTGGCACATGAATCGCTTGTAACTCACCCAGGTGTTGTACCGGCGCGTCATTAGGGATATGGATGAGCTTGGCGACAGTCTCCTCGGCACGAGAATGTTCAAATTGCCCAACCAGTGATTGTGCGGCATCGGGTGATTCATGCAACACAGCCTGGTATGGCTCGCTGTGTTTGAAGTCCACCAAACCTCTCGCGGCGCCGGAATCGCGGATGAGACGCGCAATCAAAGCATAGACGTGCAGGTTGGGTGGATTCGGCTGGTCAAGCCAGGCCGGGCGTGAAAGTACCAGCGCGCGCACACGGTCAGGGTACCGCAGTGCGACGTTCAATGCCACGGCTGCTCCCATCGAGATGCCACCTACCACAGCCTGCGACAGTTGCAGATGGTCCATGAAAGCAATGGTGTCATCGGCAAACACAGCGATGCGAATGCGATCAGTGTCGCCTAACGGATGTGTTTCTCCGTGCGCCCGGCAGTCAAACGCCAGCAGGCGCACTCCGCCAGGCGGTTGGAACAAGCCAAACGGCTGGTTCACATCGCCGCCGAGTCCATGTTGGAAGATGAATGGCGCCCCCTGCCCTGCCTCGCGATAGTGAAAGCAGATGCCATCGTGCGTGAAATACGGCATAACGCTATCGTTCCGTGCTCATTGCAGCAGATATGGGGCCGCCTATCTTTGACCGGAGAAACGCGACGCTGGCATCCACCTGGTCCTCGGTCAGTGTATGCAAGATCAATGGACCAGTGAAACCAATCGCCCGCAGGCGTGCCAGGTAACGGTCATAATCCAGTACACCGGTGCCGGCGGCGCCATGCCCCCCTGCCCCTTCCAGGATCAAATCCTTGGCGTGTACGATTGCAATATCGCGCCCCAGCAGATCAAACGCTTCGTCGAGGATATCACCCATCTGCGCGACCTGATCGGCATGCAGCAAGTTGGAGCCGTCCATCACAATCTTGACGCGCGGCGATCCCAACTCGTCCAGCAACCGGCGCGCCTTTTGCGCTGAATCGACCACGTTCGACAGCTCGGGTTCCACACCGAGCGTCACACCGTAATCCTCCGCGATAACGATAGCTTCACGCATCGATACAAGCAGGTCAGCCCAGGCCCCTGATGTGTCATTATCGGGATGGCGGCGCCACATATTCTCAGCATCCCGTGTCCCCGTGCACAGCGTAATCACTGCGGTACCCATCGCACCACAGGCTTCAGCCAGGACCCGTAGCCGGCGCAGACCTTCACGGCGCTGTCCCACATCAGGGTGAATCAGGTTGAATGTGCCTGACACGGCTGTCATCGTCAGCCCACGTGTCTTCATCGTCGTGCGGATACGCTCGTACAGTGCCGGCAGAATGCGCTCCGGCAATGACGGTAACCCGGCGCAAGCCATGTTGAATTGCACGTGCTGGATACCGTGTGCACGCACAGCATCCAACGTTTCTTCGAGCGTGGGGCGTGCAAAGATCTTTGCAAAGATACCAATGTCCATCAGACACTTCCCATCACATCAGCCAATGACACGCATGTGCCTGTTTCCACAGAACGCGCAATAGCCACCATTGCCCGTACCGCTTCAACGCCGTCGTCAACACTTGCCCCCATTTGCGGCTTACCGTACAGGATGGTGTCAGCAAAACCTTCGATCTGCAGCTTATAAGTGTAAGCATCCTCACCAAGTGGGCGGTGATACTGGCGATCCTTGACGGAGAAACACTCCACCTCGCTCGACTTGTGGTACCAGGGCAGATACACACGCCCGTTCACGCTGCCGTTTTCGCCATAAACGCGGAAACCTTCCTCGAAATCACCGCGCAGCGGGATGGTTAGCTCCAGATGCCCCAGCGCACCATTGGCGAAGTCCGTTTCTACAAACCAGCAATAAGCGCCGAACTGCTCGCTGAGCCGCGCACGCACGGCTGTGATGGCACCACCCAGGAAGCGAGCGGTGTCCACCAGGTGGCTGCCATGTGTCAACATGAAATAGCGCCGTTTATCTGCCTTTGGATTACCTTCGGGGCGCTTTGCCCTCTGGCTGAGAACAGGGATTGGTTGCAGGTTATCAGTCATGGTATAGCGCAGCGTGGAGTCACAGTACCATGATTTGAGTGCCATTAATTCGCCAATCTCTTCCTGAATAAATCGTCGCGCGAAGGTAATCCCAGGATCAAAACGGCGGTTGTTGCCTATTTGCAGCACGTACCCTGTAGTATGCACGTGCCGGCGCAGTGCTTCACACTCTTCGACACTCACACCCAGTGGCTTTTCCACCAGTACGTGCTTCCCAGCCGCAAATGCTTTCATGCATAGAGGCACATGAAATTGGTCGGCAACGGCGATGATCACGGCTTCTACCTGAGGGTCGCCAAGCATGTCGTCGTAACTTGCGTAGGTAACCTTCGGGTCATGCATGGCCGCCATTTTTGCACGCAAGTCATCTGCCACATCGCAGATGGCATACAGTTCGGCGTTGCGGGCTTTGCGGCATGCGTCAAAGTGGGCAAACTGCGCGATAGGCCCGCAGCCCAGGATGCCAATGCGCAGCAATCTTGATTCTTTGTTCATTTTTGTTTGGTTACAAACCGCGATGTCGCTGACAGCACAACACCATTTAGCAACCAGCGACCAGCACGGTCACACTTATAAATTGCCAGGATAACGCTGCCGCAGCGCCTCACAGAGAGCAACGAAGTGGCGTCGTTGCGCGACAGCGAATAATGCGCGTAGGTGCTCGTCCGGTGGAACGTCTCGCAATTCGGCGGAGCGATGAACTTCCAACGCCTGCAGCATCGCCTCGGTTCCAATAGCCGGATCGGCTTGCCCCTGCGCGTTCTTAATGGAGTTTATCGCGGACCCGGCCAGAAATAAGATGCCGTCGCTCAAGCCCCGTCGTTCCGCATCGGCCAGGTTCAGGCCGATGTTACCCTGGTCGAGTGCGCCAGCCCGCGCAATCATCGTTGGTTTGATACTGGGCAACGGGCGTGTCAAAGCATGCTCGGATGCCTCCCACTCTGCACCGTAAGGCTTAAGGAACGGCGCGCCGGGCCGCACCGGCGCGGTTTGCCGAAAGTCAATACCATCAAGCCGCGCGAGCATGTCGATCACCTCGCGCCAGATACCGCGCGTTTTCACGCCAATACCAGCATTATGGCCATAGATAGCCGGGGATTGCGGCAGGTGTTTTGTCGCTTCGCGTACCATACGGACCGTGCCCCCCGCAAAGGTTTCACTGAACATCACCGCCGTGGCGCCGGCTTCGATCACTGCCTGCACGGTGGCGAGAATCTCGTGTGGCGCACCGCTGATGTGAGGGGCAAACAGCAACCCACAGCCATCTCGTCGTGCACGCGCCCGTTCGATCGCAACGACGGCCTGGCGAGTGCGCTCACACACCGGCGAGTAGCTGAGATTCGGGTACAGGTCTTCATCTTCCTTTACAAACAGAAACAACGGGCAACGGGCTGCGTCTTCCACCAATTTACCCACTTCGTCCGGGGTGATGCCAGCGGTCGGTTTGAGAATGGTTCCAAACGCGGGCTGTCCGTCAGGGAAATGGGTGACCTGCCGCACTCCCAAAGGTCCATGAGCCGGCCCAGGAAACGTCTTGATGATGGTTTCGGGAATTTGCAACGCGATCAACCGCGCGTCCTGGTTCTCGTAGACGTCAAAGATGATGGCCGCCGCAACGGTATGGAGCATGTCACACGACGTAAGATGCCCATCGGGCTGCAACATCATTTTCAGCGGGAACGCCACGTGCAACAGGCCGATCCGGCCGGTCGTGTCGAACGCGTCCACACCCGCCGGCTGGGCTGAGCATTGCTCGAGCAGAGAGCCACGCGGTGGATGTTTGACACCACTCGTGGCATGATAGCTGATTTCCTCTACTGCGTCTGCCAGTTGCGTGTTGCGGAACGCAAAGAAGTAGGTGGCGACCAGGTGATCAGGGCTGCTGGGCGGCGGCTGTTCGATCAATCGCTGCTGGATGACTTCGCGCAGGCGTGATTCACGTGCATCGTTGTCAAACCACAACAAGTCAAGCGTGGAAGAGGGCACGGGTTTCATCCCAATGATTGTACTGTCGACTGCGACGATGTGGAATATCGCCGCTTCCCATCCGGCCAACCTGATCAATCTCCACCAGCAGACAGCACTTGCTCCCCAATCCACTTGCGAATTGGGGAGCAAAGCCTGAGGTCATGTCCCCCCCGGGCATGACCTCAGCAAGGACGCTGGCGGTGCTGCCACAGCCTGTTGGCAGGCGCCGGAGAGCCTACTCTTCGGGAGCGCGCAGGCACAAGCCGACGAGCGCCCGGTTGTAGAACCCTATCGCACCGCTATTCACAATCGTACGGTCGGTCACGCCGATTTCGAGCACGTAACCACAGCGTGGCATCCCAGTCGTGTCAAGAGACCAGGTGCCGGCCTCACCCCCCGTGGGAACCAGGGGGTATGAGCGCGACAAAGGCATATGCGGGGACGGCGCCGCGGGGAGTGGAGGCGGAGTGGTGAACGAACCACCCTGTGCCGGCAATACGCTGAGCGTCAGGCTGCCAAAGTGCTCGTCAAACGCCGCATACGTGCCCGAAATGATGTCCCCGATGGTGAAGTCGGCACAATTCCCGCCGCCCGAGGTGATGGCGATGGACGGCACTGGCGCGGTATTGTCCAACCGCACAGTGACGCTATTGCTGAACCAACTCGGCCCCACCACAGCCGGGTTCTTCGCCTCAATCACGATCTGCCACACGCCGCTCAACCCACCCGTCTGCCAGCGCGCGAGCACATTACCCACCACAAAGATCTGTGGATTGCCTGGGCCACTCGTCAGGTCTTCACGGTACGGGTAGAAGTCATCCGCGTCCACCGCCTGCGTCACGCTGGGTAAGGAACTCCACACGCCGTCCAGCAACTGGCTGCGCGCCACGCTAAAGGTATTTGTCAACCGCTGCCATGGCTCACCCAACTTGCGCACAAACACCCGGTACTCCAACGCAGCAGCGCCATTGCTGATATCGGTTGGATACGCAATGTGCCCTGTGATCACCACCTCGCCACCAAACGGGCTGTTATGCGCCGTGAATCCCGCCAGGGCCGACAATCCACTCGCCAACCCAGTGACCGGATGGATATCCTCCACCGCCATGCTGCCCACCGTCTCGATGAAAGGCGCATGCGTGCCGGGTTGAATCGATGGACCGGGTTTGATATGAATCAACGTCTCTTCGCGGTTACCCCACACCGGAACGTAGTTGGGGTTCCAGCACGGCGGCGCGACCTGCCACGAGAGGATTGCCCGGATACGCACCACCTTCGGACCCTTCTCGCATGGCTGGCGGTACGGTGCCAGGTTTACCGGCAGGAACACGGCGTATTCCAATCCTTCCGCAGGGATATCAGCGATATCGTGCACCCTGACCGAGGTAGTGCCCAGGCAAGTCTCAAAGGTGCCGTTGTTGTTGAAGTCTGCCCAAAAGGTGACGAATTCCCGGCTACCCGCCGTGCACAGGTCGCCGGAATAGCCATTGGGCAGCTTCACCTTGATCACGCCGGCCAGCGTGTCCTGGTTCGGGTTCAGCCCCACGCACACCAGCTCTTCGTAGCGTGTATCGCCGTCAGTCGGGAACAACTTACCGATGATGTTAGACAGGTCGATATCGAGACCCTGCAACCCTCCACCCCCTCCGGGGGCCATGAGCGATGCCGACAAGGCCGGCTGGTTCATCAACTGATGCAGTTCGGGCAATGCAAACCGATGCGGCTCAATACCCTTGTCCTTGTACAACACCTGCAGTTCGGATGCCGCCAGTGGTGTCGTCTCCACCTCTGCCAGGGGCTGTGTGAGGTCGAGCGTTTTGAGCAGCTCCGGCGACAACTGAATATGATCGAGCAACTCACCCAATACGAAGAACCGTCGAGGATCGATTTGAATGTGGGTGTTGTGCACGTTACCCCAAACCGGCACAAAGTCCGGTGTGTCAGGTGGCGGCGGCACATTCCAGGACAGAATGGCTCGCACCAGCACGATGTTGCGGACCGAGCACGGCTTTTTGGGCGGGTTGATCTGTGCAGTCACCGCATATTCCAAACGCCTGGCCCCCGTCGTCCCGGCAGGGATGTTATAGGCGGTGAAGCTGGCCACCCCTTCATCATCCCAGGACGCGCCGTTGTCATACGAGACGTAGAAGCGGACATACTCCGGCGTCCCGTTTGAACAGATATCGCCGCCGTAACCGGACGGTTGCTTGACGAACACCACTGCCTCCAGCCGGTTGAACTGCGGCTGGAAACCCACCGAGCACAACTCTTCGTACACGGTGTTCGATTGGATCTGGAGAACTGGTGTGAACGGGCTGACTTTTATATTCCCAAAGTAGTTGGGATTCGCCAGGATGAGCGCCCTGAACTGTACGCGCTCTTGCAGATACGGCAGGCGCGATGGCTGAGCCTCTGCCACCCCGGCATCTACAGATTGAACATCCGACACATATTCCTGGTTCTTTTCGCTTTCCATCTTAACGATCTCCTCGTACAAACGCATTCGCAACCTTC
>JAMDDR010000538.1:0-7872 GCA_023488685.1 Chloroflexota bacterium
TATCGTGCGTTCGCTGGCTGTGGAACTGCGTGATGACACGCTGCGCGACCATCTGCTCGGCCAGGCGGCCGCGCTGTTGAATATCCAACACATTGATACAGCCGCTGGTGCCGGGCCTGCTGATAGCTGAAATAGACGGAATGCGATTTACTGCCGGCTCATCACCGTTTCCTGGTTCGGGAATGATTCCCCTTCGGCCTGTTCCGCAGCCGGGAAAGAGTAGTGGCCGTGGACGATCATCCAGCCCAAAACCTGCTTATCTGTTGATCATGTGGGCTGCTGTTATGGGGACGGCGTTTAATGTTCCTTTAATCAAATGCTAACGACGGCTTAACTGGCTTCGTCTATGCTGCTCCACAGTTCGAACGAAGTAAAACAGTGTTGTCTTGCATAAGGAACGTCAATGTCGAAAGATGTGTGGGGGAGTTGTAACGATCCTCGCGTGCTGCTCAATGCGGTGGTGAGGACGTGATCCCAGGGATCGATGCCGCGCTGCTCATGCCGCCAGCGCGGTAGCCTCGAGTACCCACTCGACTGATGTGTTCGACCTCTGCTGGTCGAATCGTGTTGGCGCCTCGATGGTCAGCCTGTCACGCACATGCATGGTGCGTGCATGCCTATGGCCGCGCGTCTTCAAAGGATGCTCCCCACACAGGACAACAATTGAGTTGATGATATGGAGGTTTTGTATGTGGTTTGATATCATGACATTGTCGAAACTACGGTGGGAAGAGATACAGCGCGAGGCTGAGCGCCGCAATAAGCGGGCGATATACCATGACTTTGACAGCGTGCCTGCTTACTACGTGGCTGTAGCGGCGGTACGCCGCTGGCTGCAGACAGGTCTCAATCGATTGTCGCCGCGCTCGGGACGATTGGCGCCGGAAACCAATCCCACTGCGGCAGTAGTAGACAACCCCTGTGCCACGTGCTAGGGACTGTCCTGTGATCCCTCTCAACGGTGCCGGCGCATAACGGCACCTGCGAGAGGGTTTCGCGCTTTAGTGCAATACTCCCCATTAGGCATGATGCTTGCGGATGTCAGCCATGAGTGTTACAGTTCGGCGGGGTACCTCAGCTTATGCTCGTTTCATCATGGGAGACATCATGCCAAATCATTTCGATTCGTCGTTCGATGATAGTGATAGTAGTATCAGCCATGATTCTGGCCGGCATTACGACTACTTGGGGCGCGAGATCGGGTGGACTGAGAACGGCACGCACTTCGATGCGTCAGGCAGGCGGTTAGGCTGGAGTGATATCGGCGGGATTGTGTACGACAGCGACGACAACGCCGTAGCGTTATTAATCGGCAATCGATACTATGATGTGGATGACAGTCATCTCCTGGGTTGGCGCGGTGAAGGCGGTTGCTTCTATGACGAGCGCGGCGAGCGCACCAACCTCCTGGCGTTGATCGGCCTGCTTGCCGGTGTGGCACCGGGTGGGCGGTCAACTGGCTTTGGTATGGCCGGCGATGATGGGGTGTCTGCTTCTTTAATGATCATGACTCGAACCTAAGGCTCTTACAATTGGGCCAGTTCCGCGCGCACTGCGCGGCATAGGTTCCAATGGGAGAAGCAACATGACCAAGATCGTCATCGTCGGTGTTGGCAGCACCTCGTTTGGCCCTGCCATCCTCGGCGACCTCTTCAGTCATGCGGCGCAATTGCGCGGCAGTAGTGTCTGGTTGGTGGATATCAACGCAGCAGCACTCGACCTGATGGGCCGTTACGCCGCACGATTGAATGACGGACAGCAACAACCATTCGACCTCCACTGCGCCATCGACCGGCGCGAGGCGCTCCCTGGTGCGGATTTCGTGATCGTGTCGGTCGCGGTGGATCGCGTCGCCACATGGAAGCTGGACTGGCAAATTCCGCTGAAGCACGGCGTGCGGCACGTACTGGGTGAGAACGGTGGCCCGGGCGGCCTGTCGCACGCGTTGCGCAACATACCGTTGTTACTCGACATTGCCCATGACGTGGAGGCACTCGCACCTGGCGCACTGCTGCTCAACTTCAGCAACCCGATGAGCCGGCTGTGCCTGGCGTTGCACAAGCACACCAGGGCGCGCTTCGTGGGGTTGTGTCACCAGATCGGCAAGGGCTATCGGCTGGTCAACGATGTGTTGGGCCTGGTGCCCCATATTGCAGGCGAGGTTGAGTCCGAGTATCGGCGCCGTGTGGAGGAGCGTATCCATCTCACTGCCGCCGGTCTGAATCACATCACCTTCATCCTCGACATGCGCGACCGGCAGACGGGCGAGGATCTGTACCCGCAGTTCCGCGAGAAGGCGCGGGCGATGCCACCTGACTTCGAACTGATGTCGCGCCGGCTAATGGATGCCTTCGGGCTGTTTTGCGCCACTGGTGACGGGCATGCGGGCGAGTACATCGGCTTCGCCTCCGAGACCATCCCCCTCACAGGCTATGACTTTGACGCTTACGAGCGGCAGGCCCAGGCGCAACGTGACGACGTCAGCGCCGTGGCCGAAGGGCGTGCACCGGTGGCGCTGCGGTTGTCGGGTGAGCGTGCCGTCCAGATCATCGATGCAATCTCGCACGACCTGAACCGGCACGAACTGGCTGTCAACATCCCGAACAATGGGTGTATTGCCAATCTGCCCGCCGATGCAGTGGTCGAGGTGCCCGCGCTGGTGGGTGGGTACGGTGTGCAAGGATTGCATGTCGGCCAACTGCCCGAAGGGTTGGCTGCGCTGCTGCGCCAGCAGGTTGACATCCAGAAACTGGCGGTGGAGGCCGGGGTGAAGGGCGACCGCAACGCTGCGTTGCAGGCGTTGCTGCTCGATCCCACGGTGCACTCGTTCGCACAGGCCAGGTACATGCTGGACGAATTGCTGCGCGCACATGCGCGCTATCTGCCGCAGTTCAAGTGAAGAACCGCCCAGCGCGTAAAGAACACGAAAAAACCGGAGGTCGAGGCTTCATCCGTTCCGTCCGTTAACAGCACTCGCGGTCCCACACGCGCAGCCCATGTCGGCTGAGATAGACGGGGATATTCCTGAACAGCGCGTTCTCCTGCTCGATCTCGCGGATCATGGCGCGTTTGACGTGTGAGATCGACCCGCACAGGATGGCGATTGAGCCTCCGTCGCCGCCCGCGCCATTGACCTTCCAGCCCAGCGCACCGTGCGCCTGTGCGATCTCGATGATGCGATGTGCCTCCGGGCAGATCAGATCGGGATGCAGCCGACCCTGTGCCTCGGTGTTCTCGATCATGGCGCGCCCCAGTGCGTCGAAGTCGCCGGCGTACAAGGCATCGCGCGAGTGATCGGCGGAGGCGCGCAGGTCTTCAAGTTGCCGGCAGCGCGGCCCGGCGTTCTCCAACTGGCGGATGACCTTCTCGTGCACCTTCGACGAACTGTGCGATTTGCCCAGGAAGATCAACACCATGCGCCGCTCCAGCTCCCACCAGATCGAGTTGGGCACCTGGATCTGCGACACCGAGGCGTAGGGATATTTGAACATCTCGATGTAGTTGATCCCACCGTAGGCCGAGCACAACTGGTCCTGGATACCGCACTGCAAGTGCAGCATGTCCGTCTCGATGGATTGTGCGGTGTAGGCCACTTCGTGTGGCGTCATGCGCCCGGGCGTCAGGCAGTCCAGCGCGCCGACCAGCGCCACCGCCACGGCCGCCGAGGTGCCGGTGGAAGCGCCGGCTGGCGCCTCGGAATAGATGGTCGCCTGCAGGGCGATATCATGCGGCACGTTCATCCGTTCGATGGCAGCTTCCAGCAGCGGATGGCGGTCGTAGCCATTCTTCTCCGGGTGTACGGCGAAGCGTTCACCGTAATTCTCGGCATAGATGACGATGCGCTCCTCCTGGCTGCCTGGCGGGAAGATCTCCAATTGCACCTCGGCATAAGGGTACACGCCGATGTTGAAGATCTTGCCGTGCTCGGCGAACCAGGTATCGGTCCAGCCGCCGTTGTCGCAGATACGGATGGGCGCCACACTGTTGATGATGCGCAGTGGTCGCCGGTTTTTCTTGTCGCTCATGATCTACCTCTGATGATTAGTCTCACAGACCTCACAGGTCTCCGAGACCTGTGAGGTCTGTGAAGCTTCTTTTATAGGAACCACTTCAGAATTCTGTGATTGTTCTTATAGGGTGCATAACGGAACCAGAAGTCCAGCCCGCCTTTTTTGATGAAAGGCTTGTGGTGCGAAAAGAGGTCGTGGATTGCGTCTTGGTTCATGGACTGCTTCGAAATCACCAGGTTGCATTGTACGCGCAATCAAACCCGCGCATCTGCGGATATGAGCATGCACAGATACGCGTAGGGTGCGGTTTTGCCGGATGGATGGCTTGACGTACACTTGTCGATGTGCAGAGGCGCTCATCGTATTCGCGATCAGCCATGTGTTCCTGAGGACATGTATGCGCCGCCGTAGCCAATAGGAGGTCTCCTCATGAGTTCACCGAAGTTTGAAGCGCGTATCCAATTTGAGGGTGGCAGGCTGTCAGTCGATGCCGGCGCTCTCGCGCCCAGGCTGGCGAGTCGGCTTGGGTTCTGGGCAGCGCTGCTGGTGACGGCGATTGGCGTCGTTTATCTGGTAGGTCTGATTGTGGGCAGTCTGATATGGGGCCTGACCATCCCGCCCGCAGAACCGCTACAGTTGCTGGGAGCTGTGACGACACTCCTGTTGGCCCCAACACTGGTCGTCTTGATGGCTTGCGTTCATGACCGCAGCCCCGCTGAAAGGAAGGTTTTCAGCCTGCTTGGGTTGGTATTTACCGCCCTTTTTGCAGGGATGGTCAGTATTAACCGTTTCGTTCAGTTAGCCGTGGTCCGGCAGAGTGTCCTGTCTGGTCAGACGGAAGGGCTGGCTCGCTTCATGCCGTATGGCGACGGATCGGTCATGTTCGCGCTGGAGCTCCTGGGTTGGGGCTTTTTCCTGGGCCTGGCTGCGCTGTTTGTGGCCTGGGTGTTCGGCCCAGGGAGGTTGGAGCGCTGGATTCGCTGGCTCTTTGTCAGCTATGGTGTCATCGGCCTCTTGTGTGCCATTGGCTTTGCGCTGGCGATCCCCTTTTTGAGTACAGTGGGATTCCTGGCATGGGGTGTGGTGCTGCCCGTCACGACTGCGCTGCTGGCCGTGCTGTTCAGGCGAGTTGACCGGATGTCGTCATGATCCGGGAGAGAAAAGGGACATTCCCTATTCAATCTGATTCTCACGGCGCTGGCCGTGTCCTAACGAAGCGCGAGGAGTCTGCATCCTCAGATGCAGACTCCTCCTCTGCCAGTGGGATTACACTAACCTTATGGCTACCCCAACCTATGTCGCCGCGATTGACTCCGGCACCACTGGCACGCGCTGTATCATCTTCGACCGCGACGCGCATATCGTCGACTCGGCTTACGAGGAGCACCGCCAGATTTATCCCCAGCCCGGTTATGTGGAACACGACGCGGACGAGATTTGGACCCGCACGCGCGGTGTGGTCGGCGCCGCGCTGGCCAAGGCGCGCCTGACACCGCGTGACCTGCGCGCGGTGGGCATCACCAACCAGCGCGAGACGATCGTGCTGTGGGATCGCGAGACAGGCAAGCCGCTGCACAACGCGCTGGTGTGGCAGGACACGCGCACGGCGGACGTGTGTGGCAGCCTGATCGCGGACGGCGTGGAGCCGCTGATCCGGGCTCGCGCGGGGTTGCCCGTCGCCACCTATTTCTCGGCCACCAAGCTGGCCTGGCTGTTGGAGCACGTGCCTGGTGCGCGCACCGCCGCAGAACGTGGTGAGGTGCTGTGTGGCACCATCGACACATGGCTGATCTGGAATCTCACCGGCGCACACGTGACTGATGTCACCAATGCCTCGCGCACGCAACTGATGAATCTGCACACGTTGGATTGGGATGACGAACTGCTGCGGCTATTCAACATCCCGCGCCCAATCCTGCCGGCGATTGTGCCGTCGGCCGACACCAACGCATTCGGCGTCGCGCGCGGCGTGTTGGATGGTGTCCCGGTATGTGGTGATCTGGGCGATCAACAGGCGGCGCTGTTCGGACAGGCCTGTTACACGCCAGGCGACGTGAAGAATACCTATGGCACCGGCTGCTTCATGTTGCTCAACACAGGCGCGGATGTGGTGATGTCGCGCACCGGCCTGTTGACGACGCCGGCATACAAGATCGGTTCGGCGCCGGCCGTGTACGCGTTGGAGGGCAGCATCGCCATCGCCGGCGCGGCGGTACAGTGGCTGCGAGACAATCTGGGGTTGATCCAGCAGGCGAGTGAGACGGAAGCGATTGCGCGCAGCGTCGCGGACACGGGTGGTTGTTACTTCGTTCCCGCTTTCAGCGGTTTGTTCGCGCCGTACTGGGATACCAGCGCGCGCGGTGTCATCGTGGGGTTGACGCGCTATGTGACCAGGGCACACCTGGTGCGCGCGACGCTGGAAGCTATCTGCTATCAAACCCGCGACATCCTCACCGCCATGCAGATGGATTCCAATCTCGCCCAGGGAACTGGGCCGCAGCCCCAGTACGCTGGGCCGCAAGCCCAGTACGCTGGGCCGCAGTCTCCAATCTCCCATCTCAAAGTGGACGGCGGCGCGACGGTGAACGAGTTCCTGATGCAGTTGCAGGCCGACGTGCTGGGCGTGCCGGTGGTGCGCCCAACCGTGCATGAGACGACTGCGCTGGGTGCGGCTTACGCAGCAGGGCTGGCCGTGGGTGTGTGGGGCAGCCTGGATCAGTTGAAGGCGCAGTGGCAGGCGGATCAGGTGTTTGAGCCAGCGTGGGAGCGGTCTCGGCGCGACGCAGCCTATCAAGGCTGGCAAAAGGCGGTCGAAAAGGCCAAAGGCTGGCTTTAGGAATCGATCAGGAGGTATGCGATGGACGATCAGATGCTCGAACCAACCGAATCAACCGAACCAACCACCCCCAGCGATAGTGAGACGAAAAAGCGTGACGAGATCAAGGCGGATGTCGTCAACTTCAGCGGCCAGGTGACCACCATCAACGCGCAAGTGGTGACGATCGAGAACGGCGGCGCCGGTGCGGTGAAAGGCGACACCGTTACGATAAATGTCAAGAATGGTGGTGTCGGCGCAGTGATGGCGCAGAAGGTCGACGTATCTGTGCAGGACGGCGGCGTCGGCGCGGTGATGGCGCAGGAGGTCACAGTGAAGGGCTCCAGGATCGCCGTGGCCATGGCCGGGAACATCAGCGGCGACGCGCAGATCATGTTCGACATGCGCGCCGGGCTGCTGGCGGGCATCGCCGCCGGATTGGTAATGGTGGGCTTCAAGCTCATCACCGGCCGGCGACGGTAGTTGGGGGCGATGCGCCGTCGCTGCAACCGGGTAAAATCTCATGGCGGCGCATCGCCTCTAGTGATTGTTACAATGTAAGGGCGTGATCAACACGAGCGAGTGAGCTATGGAAAACCTGAAAGCCCTTGAAGTGACTGGAACCATTGACGAACACGGCCAGTTGCGCCTGGATACGCTCTTGCCTATCACAGGTCCCAGCCGCACACGTGTGATTATCTTACTGCCTGACGATACGGATCCGGATGAGCGCGAGTGGTTGCATGCTGCGACGACCAATCCTGTATTTCACTTCTTACAGGATGCCAGCGAGGACATTTACACCGTTACAGATGGCAAACCATTTCAGCATGAAGGGTAAAGTACTGTTGGTGCCATTCCCATTTGATGATCTATCCTCTTTCACGCGCTGCCGTATTATTCTCCCATCCATTGTGTACAGTAGACCTCCCACTCCCGCTCGTCCGTTTCCCAGTATGGATAGATGGCGGTGCCGGTGATGGCTTCTGGGTGTGAGGCTGCATCGTTGAGGCTGTCCAGCAGTCCCAACAACCCACTGGTCATGTT
>JAMDDR010000538.1:7882-12271 GCA_023488685.1 Chloroflexota bacterium
CCGGGAACATCAGCGGCGACGCGCAGATCATGTTCGACATGCGCGCCGGGCTGCTGGCGGGCATCGCCGCCGGATTGGTAATGGTGGGCTTCAAGCTCATCACCGGCCGGCGACGGTAGTAGAGAACCGGTGGACCCCCACCCGCAGGTTCCGAACCTGCGGGTGGGTCCCGCGCGTGTTATTCACCTTTTTCACCCAACCATTCCGCACGGTAGACCGCCCACTCCCGCTCGTCCGTTTCCCAGTATGGATAGATGGCGGTGCCGGTGATGGCTTCTGGGTGTGAGGCTGCATCGTTGAGGCTGTCCAGCAGTCCCAACAACCCACTGGTCATGTTCTCCGCACCCGGCAGATGGGTGGCTGTCTGCTCCTCCGAGGTCGGAATGCCGATCAGCACCTCAGCGCTGGTTTTGGCCAGGGCACTGCTCAACGCGATAACCTGGAAGCGCGTCCACCCGCGGTACAGGCTGTCCAGCGGCAGCGCGCTGTCATAGGTCATCAACGCGATCTGATCGACGCGCGCGGCCACCTGCCTGTAATAGTCACCCAGCCACATCACCCGCCCGACCAGCGGCCAGGACACATCGGGGAAGAGTGGCCAGATGTGGGGGGTGGCGATTGACAGCATAGGCTGCGCACCGATGGACCGGCGAGTTTCGCTCAGCAGGTCGAGTAGATGGCTATCGCCGTCCGCGACGGGCTCGGGATCCAGGTGCACACCGTCGAACCCCATCTCGTGCACCAGCCGCGCGCAGAACGCGCTGATGGCCTGGCGCACGGCACCATCTGCCAGGTCCACGCCGCTGGCGTTGCCGGGCCAGCGCAACGGCAGCCCAATCCACGCCAGCACCTGGATGTCTGGCTGCGCGCGTTTGAACCGTTCAACGAAGCTGGCCGCGTGCGCGTAAGTGGCGTTGAAGCTGCCATCCGCCTGGGTAATGGGCGGGATTGCAGCAGCGCTGTATGGTCTGCTGCCCCGGTTTGAGATCGGAAGCTGGGTAGTGCTAGGGGTGTGTGTGCTGCTTGAGCTTGGCTGGGAACTGCAACAGATCAGCCAGTCGCTCTATAACCTCTCGCCGTTCGCTCATGCGCCAAAGGTCCTGATCGGCCAGGGGATCACGGCGCCATTTTTCGTGCTGGTCGTCATCGCCGCGGCGCTCACCGCCGCCGGGCTGGCCGGCTTCCGCCGCCGCGACATTCGCCGCGTGTGACAGTAGACCTCACGGGTCTCAGGCGAACGCCTTGCGTTCGCGCGACCTGTGAGGTCTGCGGCAGGCTCTACCTATTTCTTCTCAATATACCTGACATCAGGCAAATCTTTGAAATGCTTATCCTGAGTCCATAAGGTGGCGTTATTCGCGCGGGCAGTGGCAAGGATGATACTATCGGCCATCGGTAATTGGTGTTCCATCGAAAGGTCGGCAGCAATCAGCGCTATCTCCTGCGTCAGATCAGCTACCAGGCCTACAGTCATCCATCCAATGGCGCTTAGCGCTTCTTCTTCATCACGTTGTAAAGCGATGCGCTTATAAACTTCATACATGCTGATGGTGGGCACCACCAGTCGGGTGCTTGCTTTTATGGCTGGTGCAAAGAATTCACCATTTGACCCTTTGCCAAAGTATTCCAGCCAGCCGGATGAATCGACGACGTTCATACCCGGTCTTCCTCGTCGCGCTCGACAGTAGTATCAATCCCTTTCAGGAAGCCATAGGCCTCTTCGATGGGGGGCACAATGACCACCCGCAGGCTTTTTCTGTAAGGGATGAATACCACCTTTTGCCCCGGCTTTATGCCAAATTGCTCCCTGATTTCGCGCGGAATAACAACCTGATATTTGGAGGAAATCGTTGTTGCATACATGTCTTACGTTCCCTTATCGAACCAAAAACGTAAGACGATTATACCGAAACATCACCTAAAGTGCAATCTCAATAACGCACTGCCTGCCGCGCTCCTGGTTGATTAATCGGCTCCGTCGTCGCTAATGCCCTGAATACCCTTGTCAAACGCTCATTTCGCTTGTATTATTTGACCATATTAGCATATTTAGTCAAATGGTACTTGCTGTGAAGTCAAACGATCGTCCCACCCGTGTTCTTGAGGCCGCATCGCGGTTGATCGCTCATTATGGTTTTGACAAAACCACAATGGACGATATTGCCCGCGAGGCCGGTGTGTCCAAGGGGGCGCTATACCTGGAGTGGCAGGGCAAGGAACAGCTTTTTCACGCGCTGCTGACCTATGAAATGAAGCGCTTGCTGGCAGACTTCCAGCAGCGCATGGAACAAGACCCGCAAGGGGGACGCATCGCCAATCTGTACCGGCATGCGCTGCTCGCGCTGCAAGCCAACCCCTTGATGCGCGCGCTGTACACCCGCGACAGCCGCGTGTTGGGGGACTTCGTGCGCCGCCAGGACAGCCAGCGCTACACCGGCCGGTTCTTGCTCGCGGAGGAAGGGGTGCAGCAAATGCAGGCTGCCGGACTCTTGCGCGCGGATCTGCGCCCGGAAGTGATCGCTTACCTGTTCAGCGTCATTGCGGTGGGCTTCATTTACATCGGCTCCATCCTCCCGGATACCGCGCAGATTCCTTTGGAGGACATCACCACGGCGCTGGCGGACGTCATCCAGCGCGGGTTGGCCGGCCCGGGCGATGACAGCGCCGCTGGTAAGCAGGCCATGGAAAAGTTGGGCGCATTCGTGCGGCAGCAGTACGACAAAGAAGGCGAGGCATGAAAATGAACACGATTCAAAGCGATTCCACTGTCATTGACGGGCAGCGCATCCATTATTACGCCGCCGGCCAGGCTGGGTCTCCGGTCGTGCTTTTGCACGGCGGTGGGTTGGATTCGGCCATGATGTCCTGGGGAGAGATCATCGCACCACTGTCAGCCCAGCACCGCGTCATCGCTCCGGACCTGCCCGGTTATGGCCACAGCGATAAGCCGGACATCACCTATTCCATGGATTTCTACATCCATTTTCTCGAGCATTTCCTGACTGCCATGCACCTGGATCGGGTCAGCCTGGCCGGGCTGTCGTTGGGCGGTGGCATCGCCCTGGGCTTTACGCTGAACCGGCAGGAGCATGTAGAGAAACTGGTGCTGGTGGACGCCTACGGCATCCAGTCACAGGTCGCCTATCACAAGCTTTCGTACCTGTACGCGCGCACGCCGCTCAACGAGTTTTCGTACTGGCTGTTGCGCCGCAGCCGGAGCCTTGTCCGCCAGAGCTTGCTGGCAATAGTTGATGACCCTCGAAATATCACCGCTGAGCTGCTGGGCGAAGTGTGCCAGGCGCTCCAGGACCCCTGCGTGGGCCGGGCATTCATGTCTCTTCAGCGCGATGAGTTACGCTGGAACAGCCTGCGCTCGGATTATACGAGCCGGCTGGCCGAGATCCGTGTCCCGACCCTGATCCTGCATGGCGATCACGATGTCACGGTGCCGGTCGCCTGTGCTGAGCGAGCCCACGCCTTGATTCCCCATTCCGAGCTCGTTTTGCTAAAGAACCGCAAGCATTGGGCGTTGCGGGACCGTCCGGAAGAAGCGGTCGATTTACTGTTGAAGTTTTTTGAAGACACAGGTCTCTGAGACCTGTGCGGCCTGCGCTTACTCCACCGGCAACATCTCCACACTACCGGCGCTCAGCTCGCGCAACGCCGCGCCAAACGGCACGACGTCGTCGACGGCGAACACCAGCGTGAGCAACACGCTGGCGCCGAACTCCTCGCCCGCGACAGCGCCATGGTGTTGGGCTACGAGGAGCTTGAGCCGCTCGTAGAGCGGGTAGGGGATTTCGAGCAGGAAGGTCTTGCGCTCCACGCGCTCGTCGCGTGGCAGCACGTCCAGCGCGGCCTTGAGCGCACCGCTGAACGCGCGCACCAGCCCGCCGGTGCCGAGTTTGGTGCCGCCGAACCAGCGCGACACCACCGCTGCCACATCGCCGAGGCCGCTGCCCTGCAACACCGCCAGCATGGGCTTGCCGGCAGTGCCGCTGGGTTCGCCGCCGTCGTTGCAGCCGTCGGTGACGCTGGCGCCGAACCCGACGCGGAAGGCGTAGGCGTGCGAGGAGGCGTCGTGGTATTGCGCCTTCACGCGCCGGATGAAGGCCATGGCTTCATCCACGCTGCGCGCCTCGGCGATGGTGCAGACGAAGCGCGAATTCACGACCACCGTCTCAGCACGTGTCTCCTGTGCGGGAATGGGATATCGCGATGCCATTGCAGAGAGATTATCGCGCCATCAGAAACCCGATTTCTGAACGCGACAGATTGTGGCGTGCACATCCAGAAATCGGGATAGTGACAGGTGTCCCCTATGTCAAGAGGCCTGTGCAGAAGGAGTGGGTTTCAGGGGTTTCAGTTCCGGATGAAACTGAAAGGCCA
>JAMDDR010000368.1 GCA_023488685.1 Chloroflexota bacterium
CGAGGATGAGGACGAGCATGCCGTGCCTGGTGAGCGTGTCGAGATTGTTCTGCCTTTCACACCCTTCTATGTCGAGAGCGGTGGACAGGTGAGCGACACGGGCATCCTGACCTCACAAACCCGTGCTGGCGACTGCCCCGCATGGCAGATAACCGTGCGCGACACACGCCGCCCGGTACCCGGCCTGATCGTGCATGTATGTGATGTCGAATACGGCCAGCCGCGTATTGGCGACCCATGCGTCGCGCAAGTCGATACCGCGCGCCGGCTGGATATCATGCGCAACCATACGGCCACGCACATCTTGCAGAAATCTCTGCGCAGTGTCGTAGGTAACCACGTAGGACAACAAGGATCGTTGGTTGCCCCTGACCGGCTGCGCTTCGATTACTCGCATGGTGCCCCGCTCAGCTCAGAGCAGCTCGAACGTGTGAGTGAAATGCTGAATGACGCCATCCTGGCGAATTACCCGGTTACCGTCAGGCAGGAGTCTTACCAGGACGCCATCCGGGAGGGCGCTCTGGCATTCTTCAGCGAGAAATACGGCGATATCGTGCGCGTATTGCGCATCGGCGCGCCGGATGCGCAACCCTTCAGTGTTGAACTGTGTGGCGGCACACACGTGCACCAGACAGGAGATATCGGCAGCGCCATCATCGTCAGTGAGACAGCGGTCGCGGCTGGAGTCCGTCGCATCGAAGTCGTCACCGGTCACGGCGCATTGAGTTATGCCCGTAAGCAAGCGCAGCAGCTTGCTACGCTGGCGGCGGCGCTGAACACCACCCCTGAACAGGTGATCGAGCAAACCAGCAAGATCCTCACCTCCTTGTCGGAGACCCAGAAAGCATTGGAGCGCGCCCAGAAAGAGCTGGCGCGCGCGCGCTTTGGGGAAATGTTGGCAAATGTCATATCCATCAAGGATGTGCCGGCACTCATCGTTCGCGCGGCTGTAGATAACGTGGATATGCTGCGCGATATGACAGATTGGTTCCGCGAGAAGCACCAGAGTGGGGTTGCAGTCCTTGGCGCTGTCGTCAACGAGAAACCCGCGATCGTAGTCGCCGTCTCTAAGGATCTGAACGGCAGGGGGCTGGACGCAGGAAAGCTGGCGCGCGAAGTTGCTAAACTGGTCGGCGGCAGCGGTGGTGGTCGCCCCACCCTGGCACAGGCAGGCGGCAGGGACGCAGGCAAACTGGACGAAGCGTTGGCACACGCGACGAAGCTCATCAACGAGTGGTTGGGTTGACCCAAGTGATCGGCAGAATGACCGGCAGAATCATCTACCTCACACCCGAAGACCTCACACCCGAGGATGACGTCGCCGGTGCACGCGACCGCATCGAATGGGCATGCGCTGATCGGGTTGTGCTGGTTCTCCCATCCGACAAGAGCAATGCTTCGGTGCGTGAGGTGGATTTCGAGCTCATCGGGCGCGCCGGGAAGCAGTTCGGTTGTGAGGTCGCCGTCGTGTCCCCTTCGTGGACGCAACGCCAGATCGCCGAAAGCGTCGGGCTGGTCACATTTCGCACAGTGCAGCAAGCCATTCAGCAGCATTGGATAGATAACGAGATTGTTGATCCGATCGAACGGTTGTCGCCCCCTCGTCGTTTCCGTCCCAACTCGTTGCGCCAGTTCTTTCCCAGACACAACTGGTTACTGCTCGGCTTGCGTTTGATAGTGGCTCTCGCCACGGTTGCCATCGTCGCCGCGGCAGCGCTGATGATAGTGCCCAGTGCGAAGATCACATTGACGGCTTCGAGCCAGAGCATCTCACTCATCGTCCCGGTGACGCTCGATACCCAAATCGACAAAGTTGACATCGAAGGGCGTATGGTGCCCGCGCGACGGGTAGATGTGATCGTCGAAGACGTCGCGTCCGCCCCCGCGACCGGCGCGAAAGACATCCCCAAGTCCAAGGCAAAAGGCAGTGTTTATTTCCTCAATGTGCTTGCAACGCCCTATGTCGTGCCGAAGAATACGGTCGTCCGCACGTCTTCGGCAAGTGTGGCCGTTCGCTTCATTACCTTAAGTGATGTGGAAGTCCCACCTGGTGGCCGCGCCGAAGTAAGCATCGAGGCCATCGAAGAAGGCCCAAGCGGCAACGTCCCGGCAAACCAGGTGAATAGCGTCGAGGGATTGCCTGCGCTGGCTGTGAAGGTGATCAACACGAAACCCACGGAGGGTGGTGGAAATGAGACCGTGCGTTCCGTCACTGAGGATGACTATAAGCTTGCCAGAGCCACCGTGCGAGATCGATTGTTGCAGACAGCCGTTGAGAAAATGAACCAGGATCCTGAAGTCGTGCGCAACGGGTGGTTCGTCGTGCCCAACACCTTGTTCATCGCCGACGTGCAGGACGAAACCTATGATCGCTTTATCACCGAACAGGCTGATGCAGTCAATCTCAACATGCGCTTACAGATTGCTGGGCTTGCAGTGGCACCAGCGGACCTGGACGATATCTCGCGCGCCGCGCTGACAGAGAGGGTTCCTACTGGGTTCAGTTTGCTCGAAATGAACACGGAACGCGGCGACGTGGCAGAGGAAGGCACCGGTAACCGCACCGAGTTATACATCGTATCTCACGGTATTGCTGGGGCGGAGATTGATGAGACCGAGGTGAAGGAACTTGTGCGCGGCAAGACGATTGCCGATGCACAATCATTATTGCTGCAGGAACTATCACTGAAAGGCAATCCGGTCATCGATGTAGAGCCGGCATGGCTTCTGCAGTACACCAATCGTCTGCCGTTTGTCATCTTACGGATCGGGATTCAGGTGAAACGAGAATAAGGTGGGGAGCTGGGGAAAAGGATGGCGCAGTGCATCGGCCACGCTTCGCCCCAGCCTTATACATAAACATGGCACGCAGTTTGGGGCTGGATGTGGGTAATCGCCGCATTGGCATCGCAGTGAGCGATACGACGAAAACGATTGCCCGCCCGGTCGAAGTGATCGATCGCAAACGACAGGACGCATTCGTGCGTCTCGCCCAACACGTACGCGAACAACAACCTGATGAAATAATCGTGGGATACCCATTGAACGCGGATGGCAGCGTCAGCGAGCAGGCACGCCTGGTCGAGCAATTTGTTGAATCGTTGCGCGCGCGGTTGGACATCCCCATACGTTTATACGACGAACGCTTTAGCACCAGCGAAGCACAGGGTATCATCAGTTCCAGGAAACGTAAGCAACAGGTCGAGCATGACGACGCCATCGCTGCCGCCGTCATCTTGCAGCGCTACCTTGATGAACATCGCCCATCAGCACAGGATGATGGTTTATGGACAGTGGATGACGGCCCATTGGAAGCCGGTTGAAAGCAGGATACGAGCCGGCCCAAACGGACCCACCAGCAACTTACACTCGATATGAAACGACAAGCAAAGCTTTCCCCAGTCAAAGTGGTTATTTTCGTTGTTGCGCTCGCCGCGCTGGTGTTCGCAGCCTCCAAATTGTCCCAGCAACTGAGCAATGTCAATGCAACCACGACCAGCCTGACGAGCCTCGACAAGACACTGATCGGTCTTTATCTTGACTTGATCCGCAACAATGACTTGGACCGGCCGATGAGCAACGATCCGACGCCCCAGCTATTCGTCGTCCAACCAGGCGAGTCGGTTTCTGAGATAGGCACCAATCTGCAACAACAGGGCCTGGTACGCGATGGAGATCTGTTTCGCCTCTATGTGCGTTACAACAGCCTCGATAACACGATCAATGCAGGTACGTTTACGCTGCGCGCAAATATGAGCATCCCCGAAGTAGCACAGACGTTGCAGCGCGCGTTGGCCGTAGAGACGCAAATCACCATCCCTGAGGGCAAGCGCATGGAAGAGGTTGCAGAGCTTCTGGAAGAGCAGGTGGGTATCGGCGCTGATGAATTCCTGCGACTGGCGCGGCGTGCAGACTACAACTATCCCTTCCTGCAGGATCTGCCCGAAGGCGCGTCGCTGGAAGGCTATCTGTTCCCAGACACTTACCGGTTGCCACAGAATCCCACGGCCCAGGATATCTTGCTAAAAATGCTTGACAACTACGGCGTCAAGGTGGCACCATTGATGGAACAAGCCGCAGCCACAGGCCAGTCGGCGCGCCAGGTGTTGACGCTGGCCTCCATCGTCGAGCGCGAGGCGGTGATTGCAACCGAACGTCCGCTCATCGCAAGTGTCTACTTGAACCGCCAGAAGATTGGGATGGCGCTGCAGGCTGACCCAACCACACAATATGCGCTCGGATACCAGCCTGATCAAAAATCCTGGTGGAAAACAGGTCTTACGGCCGAAGATCTAAAATATGCCGATCCGGCCGGCTACAACACCTATGTCACCGCGGACCTGCCGCCCGGTCCTATTGCCAGTCCCGGTCTCTCGTCCATCGAAGCGGTGATCACGCCTGCACAAACCACCTACCTGTTTTTTGTGGCCTCGTGCAACGAGGATGGATCACACCAGTTCTCCAACACGTTTGAAGAGCATCAAACCAAGTTGTGCCCCTGAACCCATCGTCCAGTATGGGCAAAACGCCCGGCTCCAGTTGAGGAGCCGGGTGTTTGTCATTCTTGCACGGACCATTCGGGATGTTGGCGTTCCAGATCGAGCAACAAATCCCAGGTGTAGATACCAAAGCGGCAACCATTCTGCCACACGATATTGACAGCGTAACTGCCAACGGGTTCGATTGCCTGTAACAAACTGGACTTTGGTTTGAAGTCTTTGCGAGGGTCGAGGCCTTGTGCGCGTAACTTTTCGCGCTCGTCGTTGCAGTTCGCGCACGGACAGGCTGCACTCAATTCCACGAATGGGAAATTCGTGCAATGTCCGTCATTCCAAGTGATCGCCAACACAGCGCGATGCCGGTCAGCCGTTATCCCTGTAGGTCTCATGTGGTAATAAATAAACCTCGCAAGCCCTTTCGCCGCATTGCGACGTTGAAACCTGCGAGGTCTTCCTGTAGTGGTGACGACTGGACTTGAACCAGTGACCAAGGGCTTATGAGTCCCCTGCTCTACCGTCTGAGCTACGTCACCGCTCGACGATTATTGTATCGGAACCATATCATGGCGTCAAGGCAAATTTATGCTTTAACGCTTTGCCGTCCGAGCTTTTACTTCCTTGATGGCACGCACCAAGTCGGTGGCACGCTGCTTCAGCACTTGCAAGCCATCTCCCTGCTTGACGTACTCGCCAATCAGCGCGCTGCCCATGCCGACGGCGACCGCACCGGCCTTGATGAAGTCCGCCGCATTCCCTAACTCGACCCCACCGGTTGGGACGAAGGGCACTTTGTTGAGTGGACCACGCATGGCCTTGAAGTAAGCCATTTCCGCCGGGAAAAGTTTCACCATGGTGGCGCCCAAATCCACTGCAGTCAAGATTTCGGTTGCAGTATACGCACCCGGAATGACGCATAGATCGCGCTGCGCACAAAAGCGCACCACGGCGGGATTGGTGTTTGGCGACACCACGAATTGCGCACCGGCGTCCGTGACAGCCTGCGCATCTGCCTCTGTCAAGACAGTGCCAGCGCCCATCAGTACCGCGTTACCCAGTTCCTGGCGCACCAGGCGAATGGCTTCCAACGCTTTGGGCGAGTTCATGGTCACTTCCACGGCGCGTACGCCCGCTTCAGCTAACACTTGCGCAATTTCCACAAACCAGCCGTCATAGTTACCGCGCATGATGGCAATGACGCCCGAATCGGCGATAATCGACTTTACTTGTTCCGCGTTCATATTGCTTGACGATTGTGCCATATATTCGTTAAAATACTACGCTTTATTTGGTTTGGCAAGTGCAGCCCGATTGATGGATGATGGGTGAGCGCCAGCGGGCACTCCCATCGACCAGTTCCTTATGAAACACGCATGTTTGAAAGCCTGAGCGACAAACTACAAGCGGTCTTTGACCGCCTAAATAAACGCGGCATCCTGACCGAGCAGGATGTCGATACGGCATTGCGCGAAGTGCGTTTGGCCTTGCTTGAGGCCGATGTAAACTTCAAAGTCGTCAAGGACTTCCTTGCACGCGTGCGCGCACGCGCGATTGGCGCAGAGGTGCATAAGAGTCTGACGCCCGGTCAGGCCGTCGTCAAGATCGTGCACGATGAACTGCTCGCCACGTTGGGCGAACCGGGTAAGCTGGACCTGGGTGGCCCCGCCCCTCACGTGATTATGCTCGTCGGCCTGCAAGGCTCCGGCAAGACCACGACAGCCGCAAAGCTGGCGCTCCGGCTGCGTGGCAATGGCATGCGCCCCATCCTTGTCGCCGCCGATACCTACCGGCCTGCCGCCATCACCCAACTCGAGCAGCTTGGCAAGCAACTGAATATCCCAGTTCATTCCGAGGATGCAAAAATCCCCCCGCCGAAGATTTGCCAAAATGCGGTCACTCATGCCGTGCAAGGCGCATACGACATCGTGATTCTGGACACAGCCGGACGTCTGCAGATTGACGACACCATGATGGCGGAAGTCGAACGGATAAAGGCGGTCACCCGGCCACAAGAAATTCTACTGATCGCAGATGCAATGACCGGCCAGGAAGCCGTCAACATCGCGGATACTTTCAACAAACGCCTTGGCCTGACCGGCTTGATCCTGACAAAAGTGGACGGCGATGCTCGTGGTGGTGCCGCCATCAGTATGCGCGCGGTGACGGGTGTGCCCATCAAATTCATGGCGGTGGGCGAGAAGCCAGATGCGTTTGAACCCTTCTATCCCGACCGCCTCGCTTCACGCATCCTGGGCATGGGAGATGTGCTCAGCCTCATCGAAAAGGCCCAGACGTCCTTCGACGAAGTCGAGGCGGCGAAGGCCGCTGAGAAGCTGATGTCGGCCAAGTTTGACCTGGAGGACTTCCTGAATCAGATCCGCCAGATCAAAAAGATGGGGCCGCTGAATGATGTTCTGGCCATGATTCCGGGGCTAGGCAAGCTCAGCAAGGATCTAACGCCAGACATGACGGATAAGCAGATGAAGCGCATCGAGGCCATGATCAGTTCTATGACAATGGTCGAGCGCCATAACCCGGACCTCCTGAATGCGTCACGCAAACGCCGTGTGGCAAAAGGCAGTGGAACCAGCGTACAGGAGATCAACCAGTTGATCGTGCAGTTCCGTAACATGCAAAAAATGATGAAGCAGTTGTCCACCAACCCGCGCATGAGAGGCGGATTGGGTGGTTTATTTGGAAGAAGATAAGCGATGAGAGCTGGGAAGATGGAGATTGGATCAGGGAGACTATAATCCTCAGTCTCTAATCTCGATTTACCAACGACAAAGGAGTTAAATGGTACGTATTCGTCTACGCCGCATGGGTTCTAAGCATCAGCCGATCTACCGTATCGTGGTGGCCGACAAGGAGTCACCGCGCGACGGAGCCTTTATCGAGATCATCGGCACGTACAACCCGCGCACGCAACCTGAAACGATCAAGGTTCAGGAGGATCGCGCGCTGTACTGGATGAAGGTTGGTGCTCAACCCAGCGATTCCGTGCAGCAGTTGTTCAGAAAGACCGGCACCACATCCCGATACGAACGCCTGATGAAGGGTGAAACGCCGGAGACACTGTTGGCCGAAGCCGCCGCTCAACAAGCCGCGACCCCAGTGCCAGATCCGCGCACACGCATTGGCCGCGTGGCCGGTTCGAAAGCCGCGGCATAGTTCTCGCCGTTGGCATGGAGCATGCTAAAAGCGTGCTGCATGTCTCCGGCGTGCTCAACGTTTAATGAAAGATTTGATCGAGTACATCGCTCAGTCACTAGTCGATGACGTCGCCGCGGTCAGTGTTGTCGAGAAGAAAGATCGTGGCGTGCTCGTCTACACGTTGACAGTGGCACAAGATGAAACTGGTCGGGTGATTGGCAAAGACGGCAAGGTGGCAAATGCCATCCGTGTCCTGCTGCGCATCGCCAGCAACAGGCAAGGTGATCACGTCGCCCTTAAAATCATGTAGCAGGCAATGTCCGGCGGGCGAATGTCGAAAGAGGATAAATGGCTGATTCTCAACGGTCGACATTCCTTGATATCGGCATCGTGGCACGTCCGCACGGGATTGACGGGGAGCTGAAAGTACAGCTTGCCCCCGAGTACATCGAGGCTCTGGGGCGTGTAAAACGCGTCTACCTGGATGGCTCTCCCGATGCCAAACGAATCCAGAGCTTCCGGGTACATCAGAACGCAGCATTGCTCAAGCTGGAAGGTGTGGACACGCGCAACGATGCCGAGGCGTTGCGCGGGATGCGCGTGTCCATAAAGGTCAAAGAGTTGCCCCGGCTCGGTGAAGGGGAGTATTACACGCACGACCTCATTGGCCTGCGTGTCATCGACGAATTAGGGCAGGATCTGGGCAAATTGACCGAGGTTCTATCCACCGGCAGCAATGATGTCTACGTCATCAAACCAGCCGTAGGGAAGGAGTTGTTGCTTCCTGCCATCGAAAGCGTCGTGCGCAAGATTGATCTTGAAGCGCAGGTGGTGAGCGTCATCGTTCCGCAAGGATTACGGGATTAACTGCAATCAATCATCGGCTTAATCCAATGGACCAGCCAGATCATCGGGCATACTTGTTCGCTTTCTCACGCGTCAAGGGCATCGGCCCGGTTCGGCTTCGTCTGCTGCAATCCCGCTTCGGCTCACTTGCTGCCGCGTGGAATGCTGATCCACAGGCATTGTTCACCTCAGGCCTCGATCAGAAGTCAATCGCCGCGCTGTTGGAAGCCCGTAAGAGCATACAGCCACAAGAGGATCTCCAAAGCCTCACGGAACGCGATATCCAGGTGATCACCTGGGATGATGCAGACTATCCCAAGCTGTTGAAAGAGATAAACGACCCACCACCCGTGTTATACGTGCGTGGACACCTTACCAGCGCAGATGCCTGGGCCATCGGCCTGGTAGGCACGCGCCGGGCAACGGTGTACGGACGCGAGGTGGCAGAAACACTGGCGACCGAGTTGGCTCGCAACGGCATCACCATCGTCAGTGGCATGGCACGCGGCATTGACGCATACGCCCACCAGGCAGCACTGCAGGCCGGCGGGCGCACGATCGCCGTTCTGGGTTGCGGCGTCGATATCGTCTATCCGCCCGAACATCGTAAACTGGCACAACAGATCGTCGAGCACGGCGCGTTGGTCAGCGACTACCCTCCTGGGACACAGCCCGACTCGCAAAACTTTCCGCCACGCAATCGCATCATCAGCGGCATGAGCATGGGTGTGGTGGTGATTGAGGCTGATGAACGCAGCGGCGCACTGATCACCAGTGAATTTGCCGCCGAGCAAGGGCGTGAGGTGTTCGCGGTTCCTGGGAATATCTTCAACCGCTCCAGCAAAGGGACGAACCAGTTGATCCAGAAAGGCGCAAAACTGGTTACAAACGTGAACGACGTCTTGGAGGAGCTGAACCTGAGCATGGTCGCCAGCCACAAGGAAGCGCAGGAAGTCGCTCCTGAGAACGATGTCGAACGCCTGTTGATGTCACACCTGTCGCACGAACCAACGCCCACCGATGATCTGGTAAATGCGCTAAAACTTCCCACAGAGATCATCACCAGCACGCTGGCGCTCATGGAACTGAAGGGAATGGTACGACAGGCGACCGGCACGAGCTATGTGGTTGCACGCGAGGAACGCGCTCCTTATCTACAGAAACCGTATGAGGGGGATTGAACCGTGGGTCAACTGTATGCACTCATTCTGGCGGGGGGGAGCGGTACACGGCTTTGGCCACTGAGCCGTAAGAAGACACCCAAACAACTGCTGTCTCTGCTGGGCAACCGCACCATGTTCCGCATCACCGTGGAACGGCTGATGCCGCTCATCTCCATGGATCGCGTGTACGTCGTTACGAACGCGGAAATGGCGCGTATGTTACAGGAACAAGAGCCGATTGTCCCCGCCGAGAATTACGTAACAGAACCAGGTCCTAAAGACAGTGGTCCGGCTGCAGCGTTGGGTCTGGCGCACATCCACCATCGCGACCCCAATGCCACAGTCGCCATATTGTCGGCTGACCATTACATTGGCCGGATTGGTGAATTCCAACGTGCCTTGCAAGCCGCCGCTGAAGTCGCAGAGGAAGGCTACATCGTCACACTGGGCATCACACCGGCGAACCCAAACACAGGCTTTGGTTACATCGAGCGTGGCGAACCGGTGGGTACATACGCTGGCCTGGCAGCGTTTAGAACCGCACGCTTCACCGAGAAGCCGACACTTGAGGTGGCAGAACAGTGGATTGCGGACGGAAAACATTCCTGGAATAGCGGCATGTTCGTGCTGACCTGTGCGACGATGTGGCATGAATTCGGCCGCCAGCAACCTGAGTTTGCAGAGACACTGCGAGCGAGCGAACGGGCAATCGATACGCCGCAATACGGTCCTGCATTGGCCCATGCCTGGGAGGTTGCGCCCAGGAAGTCCATCGACTTTGCCATCATGGAAGGCGCGGAGCATATGGCCATCATCCCGGTTGACATCGAATGGAGCGATATCGGCACCTGGGCATCTCTGCTCGACGTCTTATCTGGGGATGAAAGTGGGAACGTCGTCATTGGCGACCACGTTGGCGTGGATACCGAGCATTCGCTCGTGCGAGGTGGCAACCGCTTGATCGCCACCATCGGGCTGAAAAACCTGGTCATTGTCGACACCCCGGACGTGCTGCTCATCTGCCCGATGGAGCGTGTACAGGAAGTCAAGACGATGGTCGAACAATTGCGCGCCAGGCGGCGTGACGACGTACTATGATCGGAAAATCCCATGTTGGCTGATTACGCTCGCATGATCTTGCGCCGCTGGTGGCTGGCGCTATTGCCAGTCGTCGTGGTCGTTGCCGTTACCGCCGTCACGTACCGCCCGCCGGGTGTGACCTACCAAACCACTCTGCGTTTTGCCGCGGGACTTCCCCCGGAGCACACCAACGGCGTATACAACTATGATCGCCAATATGTCTGGTTGGCTTCGGAGTACATTGCCAACGGGTTGTCTGACATCGTGCGGACCGGCTTATTCGCACAGCATGTAGCCGAGCGTGTGAACGCCCTGGGACAAAACGTTACGCCTGCACAGATCCAGGCAGCCCTCAACGCCGATCAGACCCAGAGCATCGTGGTCGTGTACCTGACCTGGCCGGACGAGGTCCAGAACACACTCATCGGCAATGCCATCATCGCGGAACTGACCGAGCGTGGCACCAGCTATTGGCCACAACTCGTGGACACGACTGCTGCCCCAGTCGTCTCACTTGACCAGCCAGCTCCGGCTGCAATCGCCGCGTCACTGCGTGACCGCCTTGATCTCCCCATCCGGCTGGTGCTTGCCCTCGTCGCTGGCCTGGCGCTTATACTGCTCGCACATACACTGGATCCGGTGATCCGCGAGCCGCGCGAACTTGAGCGGATGGGCTTCTCCATCATCGGTGAAATCCCTCGAACATAAGCCCACTCCCCGTGACGGGTGAAATAGACGATGCTTGTTTCGGCGACAGAACAGAGCCGCAACATCCGATACAATGTACGTGACCGACCTTAAACACGAACGTTTATATTCACGATGGAACTGCAAGATTATCTTCAAATCGCGCGCCGGCGCGCCTGGATTGTGATCCTCGTCGCCGTCGTAGCGGCGGCGAGCGCCTATATCGTCAGCAAGTTGCAGACGCCGGTCTACAAATCGACCATGGAGCTTTTCATACAGCCGGCGCGCACTGACTTTGGCCTGACCCAATCAGCTCAGCAATTACTAAGCTCGTACATCGGCATCATCATCAACAAACGCAATGCAGACGAATTACGGCAGGAACTTGGGTTGGACTATTCCCCCGATCGCATATACGAAAATACAAAAGTGGCGAGCGACGCGGCGCGTTTCGCAGTTCAGATCGAGGTGCGCGACTACGACGGTGATACCGCAAATCGCATCGCCAAACAGTGGGCATTGTTGTTTGTCAATTGGCGGGATACTGAAAACGCCAAACAGCGCCGTGAAGATCGGGTGGATGCCATACTGGGCGATGAACCGGTCTACCACCAGGACTACCCACGCACGAGCGTCAATACAATTGCAGGTGGCATTCTCGGAGCAGTCGTCGGGCTGTTGATCGTGGCGGCGCTGGAATGGTCTCAAGCCGGTCTCTTGCGTAAGCCGTCCGATGTCGAACGCAAACTCTCCATGCCGATCATCGGAGCCATCCCTAGTGAATGAGAAACGAGCCGGCGCGGTGCGCCGGTGTCAAAAACGTTTAAGTCTTCACACTTAACAAACACTCATAAGCACTCACAAGCACTCACAAGCACTCACCAACCCATATAGACATGAACTTAGTGACACTCACTAGCCCGCAGTCTGCTGCCGCCGAGGCATATCGCACGCTGCGAACGAACCTCTACTTTGCCACCCTGGAAGCGCCGGTGAAAACACTCGTGATTACATCACCATCAGCGCTTGAGGATAAAACCACTGCGCTCGCCAACCTGGCCGTTGTGCTGGCGCAGGTGGAGAAGAAGGTGATCGCTGTTGATGCTGACCTGCGCCGCCCAGTGTTGCATGAACGCTTCGACCTGGGCAATGAACGCGGCCTGGCCGACCTACTGGCCGCAGAGGCAAGCACATCGAGTGCCGCACTCAAACAACCACCGCTGTGCCAGACCAGCGTTCCCGGTCTCTCAGTTTTAACAGGGGGAAAGGCGCTCTCCAATCCACTGGATCTGCTTAATTCGCGCAGGATGAGTAGTATCATTAGCGCGTTGAGCGCCATGGCCGATATCGTGCTATTTGATGCACCTCCTGTGACGGAAGTCAGCGATGCAGCCATTCTCGCTTCACAGATGGATGGTGTGCTACTCACCATTCAGATCGGCAAAACGTATCGCGAACAAGCCCAGCAAGCCAAAGATTTGCTCAACAGCGCCCACGCGCATCTGCTTGGGGCCGTGATGCTGAACGCACCGCACGGCCGCAGCATTATTAGGTTTAACCGTTAACAGGATGGGGGACTTGAGTATAATCGTCTGGTTGACATCTTCTTAAAGGTTCTCGATCTTGTGATCCATAGGCAAACACAAACACCCGATTATTGGTCCGCACTTCATCTGGCGTCTGATGACACGGACTTTCTTTCGAACCACTTGCTTGAAGCTGGTGAACCCAAGCCTTCTAGCGAACTGGCGCTTGCGCTTATACGACATCGCGTAGACAAAGAGACAGCCATGTTACGCCGTAACCTGGAACACCATACCATCTACCAGCCAAAGAAGCAATACACCATCGGTGAGGAACTCATCTTCCCGGCACTACAACTGGCCCCAGGGCGTGTCGTCGAACAACGTCCCGGCCACAACCCGGAGAAAGCGCCGTTCGATGTCATCATGGTCGAGATGGCGGACGGGAAGCGGAGTGAGTATGCCGCCAACTATAAATGGCCGCACCGGCTGAACGATGACAATGTGCTCGCCACGCTGAGCGAAGAAGGCGAACAAGCTACACCTGAACAATTGTATGAAAGCTATGGCGCACGCGTGGCTGAAGTGATTGATGCCACGCTGGTCAAGCATAGCGACTTCCTCCGCATCGCAAATGAATGGTTCCTGCGCGCGCTGATGGCGGAGGTGAACATCGGCCATCTCAATCTGGCTGAAGCAGTGTTGGATATGACCGGTGGTGGCCCGCTGACAACTGGTGTCATCCTTCAGGAGCTTGGCTTGCCTCCCGAAATTGCCGGCAGTGTTCAGGAGATTTCACTGAATAACGCCCTGGCGCGAGATGACCGTTTCGACAACGTCAGCCTGGACGATGGCACATCGGCATGGTTCTTGCGTCGCCTGGAACCGCCCGAAGTCCGTACCATCCCAGCTTCGTTGCACCCGACGAGATTCCAGGGAGACAAGAACATCAGTGCTGAGCTGCGCGCCCTGGCAGAGGAGCTCGATGACGAGTTGGCGCGTGGTCCGGACGCACCGATTGAACCACAGCCGAGTGTGGAGTTGGTGCTCACATTCCCACACCGCCGTGCTGGCACCCTTGGCTGGTCGTCTCGCGTGGCGGCCGTGTTGCCCAGTACGAACAAACCACGCCTGCCAATAAACTTCCAGGATCGCGTGACTGGTAAACAGTTGGTCGTATGGTTGGTGAGGGATGGGCTTTACATCTATGGCCTTGGCGAATGGTACAGGCAAAATGACTTACCGGCGGGTGCGTACCTTGAGTTATCGCGTAGTGCCGAAGGTAACGTCGTCCTGATCGACTACAAACGACGGCGCCCCAAGCGTGAGTGGGTGCGCGTTGCTGCCAGCCGTGAAGGTCATTTGCGGCTGGAGACAGCACAACGCGCCGTGGCATGTGAGTTTGACGAACTGATGTCGGTTTTTGTCGATAGCCCAACTGCGCTGGACAATCTGCGCAGCGATCATCCGCGCGACGTGATGCAGGCCGTACGCGAGGCCTTCCCCGAAATAGCCAAGCTCAGCCCACAAGGCAATGTACACGCACGCACACTCTATGCAGTGGTGAACGTCATCACGCGCGCAACGCCACTCGATGTGTTTGCCGCATTGCACACCAACGGCGCCTATGTGCCTGTCGGTGATAATTACTGGCATCTCAGTGAATCGCGCTGAATATGGCACTCTCGTTCGTTCAGCGCTTAGATGCCTCTCATGGTCATCTCAGAGAATTAGGCTTCCATAAGTTGGGGGTTGAGATGGGTCGGAGAACGATAAGGGGTTGGTATGAGAGTTGGTATGAGAAATGAAAGCCACTCAGTCGAGACAATCCTCAAGCGTCTCAACGATATATGCAGGGACAGCGAGCATACTTATCGTACCGCGGTGGAGAGTACCAGTAATCCCAGCCTGGTGACATGGTTTAAGAGCATTGCCCAACAGCGCGGGGATTTCGCTGACGACTTATCGGCAGCGCTGGAGCAGTTCGGCACTGATACCGATAGCACCGGCACCGTGGCAGCACCATTGAATCGAGAGAAGATGAAGTTGGCACAATCCGGCGGATCGGATGATGCCATTGTCGCGGAGATCATCCAAACTGAGGCTGCGACCTTGTCCGCATATGAAAATGCGCTTAATGGGGACCTGCCACCACAAGTACAACAGCTCGTGAAACAGCAGCACTACGAAATCAAAGAGGCGTATGATCACATCAGCAACACGGATATGATCATGAGGTAGCAGGCTGGCTGTCCACACCTGCAGAAAATGTGAAATCGATCTGGGAGCTTCTACGCGACACCTTTAACCAATGGCAACAGGACAACGCCCCGCGATTTGCTGCGGCGTTGACTTATTACGCCATCTTCTCCATGGCGCCCATTCTGATCATTGTGCTCGCCGTTGCGGGTCTCGTACTGGGACCAGAAGCCGCCCAAGGAGAGCTATACCTGCAGGCACAACAACTGATCGGCGACAGTGGAGCGAAAGTGATACAGGATCTGGTCGAAAATGCGGCCAGGCCTGGTGCCGGTGCTATCGCAACAGGGATCGGTGTCGTGACGATTATCATCGGCGCTTCCGGTTTATTTACCGAGCTACAGGCCGCGCTCAACGCTATTTGGGGCATCCACACGCAACCGCCACAAGGCCTGCTCGGGGGCGCCCTGCAACTGCTGAGGGGCCGGCTGTTGGCATTCGCGCTGGTGCTCGGTGCCGGCCTGCTGCTTTTAGCGGCTTTCGTGATAAGCACTGCGTTGTCAAGCTTCAGCGCGTTCTTCAAAGGCGTGTGGTCTGAGGCAGACATTTACATCGCTCAAGCGCTAACATTTGTGGTGACGTTCCTGGTGACGACGCTGGTATTCGCGGTGATCTACAAAGCGCTACCCGATGCTTTCATCTCGTGGGGGGATGTTTGGATTGGGGCCGCCGTCACCTCGCTGCTATTCAATATTGGCAGACTGCTGATCAGCCTGTACTTGGGGATAAACAGTGTAGGGTCAGCTTATGGAGCAGCAGGATCGCTCATTGCTCTCCTGGTGTGGGTCAATTTCTCGGCCCAGTTATTCCTTTTCGGCGCTGAGTTCACGCAGATGTATGCAAATCGTTATGGCTCTCGAATCGAATCCACACGGTACAATCGGCTTCCCAGTACGCTACCCCACCCAACACCCAACGACAACACATAATATCGCCACCCCCATGGCTGGCATGTAACCGATCAACTACTTAAGGCATAATCCATTTTCGCCCGTAAGCCGTACTCTGTTCCCGTGCTATAAACCAGCGACAGCGTGTGTACAGGGATCGTCCAGTAGAAATTTCGCCCTCCAAAGTAACGGATGATGTGTGGCAAGTTGAGATGATCAACATCGCCATGCGCCAGGGTAATATGGGGCATCCAGCCCTCAGGGTGATAGTAATCCAGGACACCCACCCCCGCATCCCCTATCTCCTGCCATAACGCCTGGTGGAAACGTGTCAGTTCTGGACTGCGCACGACTGTGATGTAAACGACCGGATTCTCCCCTGTGAAAATACCCAACCCCGCCGTCTTTACGGTAAAACCCGCCTGGCTGGCTGCAAAACGCTCCAGAAGAGGACCGACCTGGTCTATCTCATAGTGTTCTGCAACATGATATGAGAAGTGTGGGAATGGCGTAATATAGATTCCACGCAGCCCAAATGCATTGTCAAGCTCAGCCCAAATTTGCTCTACAATCTGATAGTGTTCCTCATCCAGCAAAGAGACTATTCCATCCATGCCTCATCGCCCCATCGCCCCATCACTCACTCCACTGGCCGGATAGGTAAATACTAGCACAGCCTTGCGTCAGCCTATTGACAACGCCGCCGCAATCCGTATACTAAATTCCTAACAGCACGAATACTCAAGGCAACGATCAAGGCGAGTACGCGTTGCAGAAGCGAACAGAGAGCCGGGCCTGGCGCTGAAAGCCCGGTACGTGGAGCGACGCAGAATGGACTTGGGAGCCGCGATCCGAAAAAGTGCCGAATGGACTTCAGCACTTGTGTAGGTGAGCCGGAACTGCTACCGTTAAAAGGCAGAGCGCATGGTAGTGCGTATGATGAGTGCGTGAACACGCACGTAAGGTTTTTCATTGACTTACGTGATTGGTCACGAACAGGGGTGGCACCGCGAGCGAACGTCTCTCGTCCCTTTTGGCGAGAGACGTTTTTGTTTTTCATTCGAAGCGCCTGACCCACGACTGGCCAGGTGTCTCAGGTGGAGGACTGCCAGCGTGTTTCGCGCATCCCGTATCACGATAAAACCCTCGCTCGATGAGGTTCGGTCATTGGCCGCCCAGGGCAACTTGATTCCTGTTTATGCCGAAATGCCCATCGACCTCGATACCCCCGTTTCGCTTTTCTTGAAGCTCTCCGGCAACTGGCCATCTTTTCTGCTTGAAAGCGTGGTTGGCGGAGAACGTGTGGCGCGGTACTCATTCCTGGGCGTGCGAATCAAGGAAGCCCTGGTAATGAAAGATCATTTGCTCACACGCCACACCCTCACTGAGGATGGGCTGAGCATACAGCCGGTCGCCTACCAGGGGGATATATTAGACGCGTTGCGCACGGAGATGCAGCGTTACAGCTTCGTGCCCAGCGCCAGCCTACCGCGCTTCTGCGGGGGTTTCGTCGGGTACACCGGCTATGATGTGGTCAGACAGTTCGAACGCCTGCCCGAGAGTGCCCAAGACGTGCTATGCATTCCCGACGCCGTATATATGCTGGCAGACACGCTGGTGGTGTTCGACCACGCCCGCAATCACCTGCTGATCATCGCCAACGCTCACGTCACAGGCGAGGGGGATGAGGCCATTGAGGCAGCCTATGAGAATGCCGTCGCCAGCATAAAAACCATACACGCCCGGCTCGATGCGCCTCTGTTGCCATTGTTGCCAGACCCCGATGCTGTATGTTCCCCCACCCGTGCGAACAAGACGCAAGCCGAATACGAACAGATGGTGAGTGACGCAAAGGAATCTATCAAGGCCGGTGACATCTTCCAGGTGGTACTCTCGCGCCGTCTCGAGCGCCGCACGACGGCGCACCCGTTTGCAATCTACCGAGCGTTGAGGATGTTAAACCCCTCACCATGGATGTTCTACCTCAACTTTGACGGCCTGCTGGAGCTGGATCACGCCCCTCTTCGTGTGATCGGAGCGTCGCCTGAGATGCATGCTCGCTTCGAAAACGGTATCGCCACCGTGCGCCCCATCGCAGGCACGCGCCGGCGGGGTGCGACTGAAGAGGAGGATCACTCCCTCGCAGAGGAACTACTGGCAGATCCAAAGGAGCGCGCCGAACACGTGATGCTGGTCGATCTGGGCCGCAACGACATTGGCCGTGTAGCTGAGTATGGCAGCGTGCACGTGCCGGATCTGATGACGATAGAAAACTACTCTCACGTGATGCACATCGTCAGCACTGTCCAGGGACGCGTACGGCAGGGCATGGACGCGTTCGATGTGTTGCGAGCCACGTTCCCTGCCGGGACGCTGAGCGGGGCGCCCAAAGTTCGCGCCATGGAGATCATCGAGGCATTGGAAGGCGAGCGGCGGGGCATCTACGGCGGTTGCGTCGGCTACTTCTCGTTCAATGGACAGATGGACACGTGCATCGTGATTCGCACCATCGTGATGCGCGGCGACCGATGTTACCTGCAAGCCGGTGCGGGCATCGTGGCCGACAGCGACCCAACCAGTGAATACCACGAGTCGATGAACAAAGCGCGCGCGTTGATCGTTGCGATTGATGCAGCAGAACAGTAGACCCGGCATTTAGGAGGGACGACAAAAGGAGGCACGATGATAGCGGTAATCGACAACTACGATTCGTTTACATACAACCTGGTGCAGTATCTAGGCGAGTTGGGGGCAGAACTGCGCGTCTTCCGCAACGACAAAATTGGCCTGGATGACCTTGAGCAGATGCGCCCACAGGCGTTTGTGATCTCCCCCGGCCCAGGCACCCCTGAAAAGGACAGTGGCATCAGCAACGATGTGATCAGAACGTTCAGCGGGCGTGTGCCTATCCTGGGCGTCTGCCTGGGACAGCAGTGCATGGGATACGTATTCGGCGGAACCGTGCGGCGCGCACCGCGGTTGATGCATGGAAAAACGTCGATGATCTATCACAACGGCAAAGGGTTGTTCCACGAACTGCCCAATCCGCTTGAGGCGACACGTTACCACTCGCTCATCGTCGAAGAGCCCGTTCCCCCGGAACTCGAAGTGACGGCCTTCACAAAAGAAGGCGAACTGATGGGGCTGCGCCACCGCACACACCCGACGTTTGGCGTGCAGTTCCATCCCGAGAGCATTCTCACGAAACAAGGCAAGCAGTTACTCGCTAACTTCTTGGCGATAGCGTAACGATTTCCGATTTTGGATTTTCGATTTTAGATTTGAGGTCCACCGAGAGTGGGCGAATCCCAAATTCCAAATCTAAAATCCCAAATCCAAAATCCAAAATGGAGTAGGCCATGATCCAGCAAGCAATCGCAAAGTTATTCAACCGGCAATCGCTCAGCGTGACAGAGGCCGAAGCCGCCATGGACGAGATCATGTCAGGCGCGGCGACCCCTGCACAAATTGGCGCATACCTGGCAGCACTGCGCCTGAAAGGTGAAACGCTCGATGAAATCGTCGGCAGCGCGCGGGCGATGCGGGCAAAGTCGCTACGGATCCATACGCAGCGCCCCATCCTGGTGGACACGTGCGGCACTGGAGGAGATCGCTCAGGCACGTTCAACATCAGCACGACCGCAGCGTTCGTGGTCGCCGGGGCAGATGTCCCGGTCGCCAAGCACGGCAACCGCGCGGCATCTTCCCAGTCCGGTAGCGCTGATGTGCTGGCTGCGCTTGGTGTCAACGTATCGTTGACGCCCGAACAAGTTGGTCAGTGTATCGACGACATTGGCATCGGCTTCGCTTTCGCGCAAGTCCACCACCCTGCCATGAAACACGCGGCTGGTCCACGGCGCGAGATCGGGGCGCGCACGATTTTTAACATCCTCGGTCCGTTAACCAATCCCGCCGGCGCGACACGTCAACTGCTCGGTGTATTCGACCCAGACCTGACTGAGATGATGGCCGCGGTGCTCTGCGATTTAGGCGCAGACCACGCGCTGGTGGTCAGTGGGTCGGATCGAGTTGACGAGCTGACGACCACCGGCGTCAGCAAGGTCACGGAGTTGCGCGCCGGGCAGGTCAAGACATACGAACTTGACGCGACCTCATTGGGCTTTCAGCGTGTCACGCTTGCCGACCTGGGCGGGGGAACACCAGAATTCAATGCCTCGATTACCCGCAGCATCCTGGAAGGTAAGGCAACACTGGCACGCCATGAGGTGGTCGTCCTGAACGCGGGAGCCGCGCTATACGCTGCCGGGGCTGCAAACGACCTGCAGACAGGTGTTGAGATGGCACAGCGCTCGATCCGCAGTGGCAATGCGATGCGGAAGCTGATCTCGCTCATTGAGGTAAGCAACAAGATCACCGTACCATTGCAGTGACATCATACATACACACCACGAACTGGCCGATCCGGCTGGAGGGATTGCCCGTTGAATCATTCAGCTTGCCCGGCGCATCATCGCCGATGATTCTTTGATGCGCCGGGCACATGCTGGCCGCCCAATCCGTAGCTCGTTCGACGGGAGAATTTGCGGGAGTCTTGAATTCGATTGGATCCGCCGTTTCAATAGAAGCGCCGTCAAGCCGTATCCAGCCGCTCGATCGTCTGCTCGACCAATGTCACAGCGTCACGCAAGGCGGACGTATCAAACGCGAACCGGGCGCCGGCGGCAGCGTAGAGTTCAGGTAGCGTAGCTGTGCCTCCCAATGACAACGCATCGCGATAACGACACACTGCAGCCGCCTGGTTTTCTAACGACTGGCGCCATACTTGCACCGCGCCCAACTGTGCCATGCCATATTCCACGTAGTAGAACGGAACCTGGTGGATGTGCAGTTTACGGTGCCAACCCGTCATCATTTCCTGCTCAAGCCCGCTCCAATCAACCCCACGCATAAAGCGTCGCCACAATTCGGCCCATTTAGCGTCACAGTTGGCCGGCGCCATCGCGGCTTCATGATTTTCGTAAGCCCAATGCTGGAAGGCATCCACGACTGCCATATAAGGCCAAAATGTGATGATGCCCTCCAGGTGCTCAACCCGCGCACGTGCCGCATCAGCTTCACTGTAGAACCCACCTTGCTCTGACGGCAAGTACGGTGCAGACAACAGTTCCATGGACATTGACGCTACCTCGGCAAACTCCATGCCTACTTCGAGCTGGTGATAGTATGGCAAATGCGCAGACTCGAACACGTGGAACGCGTGACCGCCTTCGTGCAACAACGTTTGCACGTCGTCATGCAGGCCAACCGCGTTCATGAAGATGAACGGGCGCTTCACCACGGCGAACGAGGTGCAGTAACCACCAGGCGCCTTGTCTTTCCGGTTGTCCAGGTCAAGCAAGCGCTCCTGGCGCATTGTCGCAAAGTAACAGGCCAGTTGCGGATCAACGCGGCGGAACATGACCTCCACCTTTTGTTCCAATTCTTCCACCGTGGCGAAGGGTCGTAACGCGGGTCGACCGAGTGCGTCGACCTCCAGATCCCACGGTCGCAACGACGAGACGCCCAGCCTCCGCCGACGGCGCTCGTAGATTCGTTCGGCGGCTGGCACCACCACCTGCTCGATAGCGTCGTGGAACTGTCCACAATCTCGTGGGGTATAGTCAAACCGTAGCAATTGCTGCCAGCGGAATGCGCGATAATCAGGGTAACCGGCATTCTCTGCCAGCCGGCGCCGCAACTCCATGAACTTTACCCAGAGGGCATTAATCACGTCATGATTGGCTAATTGGCGCTGTGCGATCAGGCGCCATGCCCGCTCACGTAAGTGACGGTCGTTATCCTGGAAAACCGGCCGCAGTTGTGTGATCGTTATCTCCTTGCCGCCCCACGCGACGGTCTGTGCGCCAATGATCTTGTCATACGCCATCTCCAGCTTGTGCTCTTCCGCCAACAAAGGCACGTTTTCGTCGCAGTACAACGCTGCTTGCGCGCGCATGTTGCGCAAAGGCACTTCAAAGCCACTCGGCTCCAGGTAGCTTGCCAGCAGCTTCTCCCGCAGCTTCTGTTCCGCTGCCTGCACAGATGGGTAGATGTCATCCAGAAAGTGCGTGTAACAGCGCTCCGCGACTGCGTCGGAAGTGTTGATCGTCGTCGCCACGTACAGACGCTGATGTATCTCGTTGATCAACTCGCTCATGTGCGTCCAATCGGCCAGCCAGCCATTCACGTTGTCAGACGTCAGAACGGTGGCGTTTAACGTCTGGTAACAGGGCTCGAACTGCGGCCAGGTCATCTGCATGAGTGATTCTACGGAAGCCGGAAGCTTAAAAACCATATAAACACTCCCTATAAACACTCCCTGATATGATCTGTGAAGATTTTAACTGATCGGTGATTCGCATTATGATTGTCGGCATCCATCAAGAAGGGGGCGGAAATGCCAGTCCGACTGCTGCGCGAAGAGGAAGTCCGATCGCTCGTGACGATGGCTGACGCATTGAACGCTGTCGAGCTTGCGTTTATGGAACAGGGCCGTGGCACCGCCATCAACGAGCCGCGCCGCCGTGTCCACCAACCGGCCGGCACGTTGCAGTTGATGGGCGGCGCACTGACACAACGTGGCTACTGGGGTTTCAAAGCCTACACGGCCACGCGGCATGGCGCCCGCTTCACCGTGAACTTGTACGATGTACACGATGGTGCGCTGCTCGCACTGATCGAAGCAGATTTACTCGGGCAGTTACGCACCGGTGCAGCCAGTGGCGTTGCCACAAAACACCTGGCGCGAGTCGATGCCGGTATCCTCGCCTTGTTTGGATCGGGCTACCAGGCGGAGACACAACTTGAGGCCATCGCCGCCGTCCATACATTGGGCCAGGTGCGCGTGTACAGCCGCAGCGCGGAGCGACGAGCAGCGTTTGTCGAGCGCATGAGCCGCCGGCTCAATCTGGATATCCGCACCGCGAACACACCACGAGAAGCCGTCGACGGGGCAGACATGATCACCACCATCACCACCTCCACCGATCCCGTGTTTGACGGCAATGATCTGGCGCCGGGCGCGCACGTCAACGCGGCCGGGGCGAATTCGTCAATTCGTGCAGAGCTGGACGCAACCGCGATCCGGCGCGCGAGCCACATTTTTACCGACGACGTGGAACAGGCGCGCATAGAGAGCGGTAATCTGATTCGTGCGTACGAACGGAACGTTCTCAACTGGTCACAGGTGCGGCCGCTGGCAGACGTTATCGCCGGCACAAGCGCCGGGCGCACAGGTTCAGACGAGATAACGCTGTTCGAGTCACACGGCATTGCGCTGTGGGACATAGCGCTGGCAGCGCACGTCTATGAACGTGCCCAGGCGCACGATGTCGGAACCCTGTGGCGATGAACGAATACTTCCCCTTATAATGTCTTTCGTCTGCCACGTTCGTGTGTCACACAGGAGGGCACATGCAAAACCGGTTTCTGAAGATCGAGACCAAAACCAGCGATCCCATTATCTCTGGGAAGACTGTTCTTCGTCTGAGCAGCCAGGTCCTCACCGTCCAACTGCCGTTCGGTGTCGGGAGTTGGGGTTTTATCTGGAACCGTCCAGTGGCCGTTATCCAACAGGATGCCGCGGGGCAACAACAAATAGCATCTGTCGTCGACCTGACACGCGTGCTGCAAATCGCGATCCTCACGGCGGGAGTCATCAGCGCCGTGATCATCGCCAGGATGGTGCGACGATCCGCCTGATGGACATGAGTGTTCAGGCGCAGTTTATGAGCGAACCCAAACGATAACCGGAGGGAACAACATGACGCAAGAGTCAAATCAGGCATCCGATAATGCCTCAATGGCGCAGGCAGATCGAGCAATTACCGCCGCGCAGGACACCCTGAGCCAGTTCTTGAGTGCCGCCGACGTACAGGCCGTATACGGTGAGCCGCTGCAACAAGGCGATGCCACAATCATCCCCTGCGCCGAAGTACTCAGTGTAGCTGGATTTGGCGTCGGATCGGGTTTTGGCCGCGGTGAAGATACTGGTGAAGGCGACACGCACAACGCCGGTGGGGGCGGCGGTGGAGGTGGTGGCGGCGGGCGCGTGCTCTCGCGCCCGGTTGCAGTGATCGTCGTCTCACCCGAGGGCGTAACCGTGAAGCCCGTGGTCGACGTCACCAAAATCGCGCTGGCCGGCATCACCGCCTGGGGATTCATGCTCGCCACACTATTTCGCATGCAGCGCCGCAAGCATTAGGACGTTTCCAGCATCCAGTCAATCCAATCAATCCAACCCTATCGAGATAGGAGCACCCCCACGGCCAGGAGCTGCTCCTACGCTGTCTCGGCCTGTTCGAATATCGATGGGATGAGAGGCGCCAACATAACCTTGGGTGGATTGGGATACTCCTCGCAATACGGCACGTTTTCAATCGCCAGCTTCTCAAACTGCTCCAACCGTCGGGCGGAACCGGATTGCGACGGCGTTTGGAAAAACGCGAGCCGGTAGATCTCGACCGGGTAACTTAGCCGGTAACGGATGAAACCGTCTACCAGCGTAGATCCCTTACCAGGTGCCGGCTCGCAACGAAATATCACGCCTTCGTTTACCAGCCAATCAAGCGCATCATAGAACGCCGGCTCGCGCTCGACGTCCACGACGCGGCAACCCGCACTTAGGATAGCGTCGAACACAGCACTGACGGTTGAATCCTGGCGAATGGTTACAGCAAGCTGGGTAGAGAAGTGCTCACCCGCTGCCATACGGATCAACCCCGCCGATATCTTGCGCTGGGACGTATAAAGTCCGCGCAATTGCGCAGCCGCCATAAACTGGATTAACATCTGGCGCGGCAGACTCTCGCTGGCCAGGGCTAGTTCATCGGCCGCGGCCTCATCCTGGAATACGTCGTGCAGAAACAAGGGAAATCCTTGTTTCTCCTGCTCATCATTGATATACGCCGCCGCAGGAAAGCGCGGGCCAACCGTTACCTTCAGGTTCATGATAAGCAACCGCAGCAACCGTTTGCGCATCCAATTGGGCTGGAAGGTCGCCAAATGGTCGAGATGAACCGCCGGGATCTGAGTGCGGCTGCCGTCGAAGGTGAGCTTGGTTGCCCCGGGAATGGTCGCCAGGCGCAGTACGACCCTCCCATCCTGTGGGAACGTGTGCGCAAGCTGCTCGTAGAGGTAGGGTTGCGTTTCAGACCCAATCGATGGCCCGCTCCACTCGTCAATGAACAGGATGAGCTTCTCTACCTGCAATGCGTCGAGTGCGGATTCCAGTAACCCGCGCACCTTCGTACCAAAGGAGCTGTACAGGGTCAGCAAACGTCTCTCATAGACCAACGCGGGTAGCGCTCGCGCCCTGGGTCGCTTGAACTGCGCCGGCTGACCCTTGGGCATGACCACTTTGGCGGCGCGAAAAGTCAGTTTTGCCTGTGTCATCGGCAACTCGCCACGCAGTGATTTCAGCATCTGTTGGAAAAGCGGGTCCTGGTAAAACTGATCAGCCAACGCATCGACATAGGACCGATAGCGATCCACCCGCCACCGCGCAAACACACGTCTAAACCACTGCGGGCGCTCTTCGAGATAATCCTGCAGCCCCCAGAAGCGACGATCCCGCCGATGGCCGGGACGCATCGAAGCTGTCAAAACCAATTGCAGGATTTGGCTGTACAACAGATAGCCACGCATCATCGGCGGGTTGCTGCGCGGCGTGCCGACATCCTGCGAAAGGTCGATGTATATCGCCACGTTATAGGGCGGTGAACCTTTCGTCTCCTCAAACTGCTGTCGCAGCTTCAGATAGGAGTTCACCATCAGAACGGTCTTTCCCGTGCCGCGGCGACCCTCCAATTGCAAATTGGACTCAGGTGCACATAGCCGTGGCGATAGATCGTAGATGTCATAGAACGCTTCCGGCGGCGTGGTCCATGGATCGGCGTAGGCAATAAGGCGTTGTGATCCGTCCCACACACGGGAGGGATCGGCGGGTCTCACGCTGGATGGCTGAACGTTCATGATGTGTTACCTTAGCTGAGGCATTCCCCCAATCAATCCTGTTTTGCAATGCTCACCAATCATGAGCGTTCATGAGGTTTCCAGATCGACCAGATCATCCCGGTCATCGTGCTCGACATGTTTCAACGGGGTTCCGGGTTGTTCCGCTGCAGGCTTCTCACCCGCCGGCACCGGCGCCGGCTCAGCACTTTTCGTCTGTGCATCTGGCTTACTCAATCCCGCCTGGGCCTTCGCAAGGTGTGCGGCCTGTTCGATCTTGGGAACGTCGGCCTTGGACGGCTCCGCACCTGAAGACGTCGGCACCAGTGCCGGCAACAGATTTTCCAGTGCCGCACCCACGATATCGATTTCAAAATCACTGGCCTTGAACAGTGTCAACCAGGCATCCTCGGGGTCAAACAGCTTGGCCCACATTGGGTCGGGTTGTGGTTTCACTACCGCCGCGAGATCCGGCGCCAGGGCTTGAATACTCGCGAGCAGGAAAATCTGGCGCGGGTCAGACGGCGAGGCACCTGCGTCGGCCATTCGCAGGAGCTGATCCAGGTCGAGGCCGACCAGAACATCGTGACTGAATTGCATGCCCAACTGACCACTCAGTGGGCCACGTTTTGCGCGCTCCTCCAATTTTAAAGCGCTCTTCATCCCACCCAACTTGAACGATACACGGCCGCCGCGCGGGAACGTATCGAGCAGCATTTGCAGCAAAATTGGGACAAATTCCGGCGCGAGCGAGGTCAGGTTATCGATAAAAAGCGAAAAGGTTTGAATCCCGATACGATCAAGCCACGCATAGAACGCATCGCGCACCGCCATGGTATCGAGTTTCGCTACCGGCACATCCAGCAGTTTGTTCAGTTGTGTCTCGATTTTCTGGAGTTCCTTATCGGGTTTTAGGTGCAGTTTGTTTTTCGACCAGGCTAGCGGTGAGGCAATCAACTCGCGGTACACGGCATCGACCGATGTCCAGGCATACAGCGTAGAAGCAGAAACCATCTGCTCCAACTCCGTGTACACGGCTGCTCGCTTTTCAGTGCCAAAGCGAGCGTTCACGAGGTCTACAACCCGCGTCATAATCGCCTGGCGTCCTGCCGATTTGGTGCCAAAGATGATTGCATTCTGATGCCCGGTCAACAAATCGACATTGCTGTGACCGATGACGATGTCTACCCAACGGTCGATATACGGGTTGAGCGGGCCGTTTTCGACGGCATGGCTCTGTGCAATCGCCTCACCCACACGTGAGAGGCCAATGCTCGACGGTACTTGAGGTGTTGGCCGCTGCGGCGGTCGCTGTGATGTTTGCTCCGATGATTGCTGCTTTCGTTCAGCACGTCGCCAGGGAAGCGGCAATTTCATATCTCCTCCTCTAGACTGCTACGATGTCACGATCACGCATGCTACTAATTGTATCGGCTTCAGGTTTTTTCGACATGGTTATTGGCCTACAAAGTATGGGGCGATTTCCAATAATAGTTGGGGTTGCACCCTCACGACGATCGCCAGAATATCCTTGAGCGACATTTTGCGCGTATCGAGCCTGGCTGCTTGCCCAATCATCTGACTGATCTTCTCCTCAGGCACCTTGATCACAGCCTGGCGGATGCGGAACAGGCGCCGGTACGACCGGCCAAATGCGGCGTCCCACATGTGCTCGTACTTGCGCAGGTAACTTGCGGAGGTATCACCGTGCCGGATGGCATCAACCGCCACCTGCGCCGCAAACGTCCCCCCTTGCATGCCATTCGTGATCCCTCCTGCAGTGAGTGGATCACTCTGATGAGCGGCATCGCCCACGGCCATGTAGCCATCCGCCACCATCTGAGGCAACACGTTAGTCACCGGGATCCCTCCCACCACTTGCGCGAGGATTGAGCTGTTGGGAAAGCGCGGCGCGATGAAGTCGTCGAGATACTGGAGCGCGGTTTTCGTCGCCCCCGGATCAGCCCAAATCACCAACCCCACATTCGCCTGCCGATCGCCTTTCGGGAACACCCAGCCATAACCGCCCGGCGCCAGCGACCATCCCACGTGATACTGGCAAATACGTGGATCGACGTCGACGTTCGTCATCAGATACTGTGCGGCGACGTAGTAGTTCTTCATCTGCGGGATTGGTTTCAACCCAGCCCAGCGCGTGCTCTGTGATTCGGTGCCATCTGCGCCAATCACCACCCTGGCCCACACCTCGCGTGGCTCGCCCTGAACGACCAGTTTTACATTCACCAATCCATTCGGCTCGCGACACAGCCCGGCGGCGCGTGCCTTGACGACCACTTCTGCCCCTGCGTCAGCCGCCGAGTGCGCCAGTTCGCGGTCGAAAATTTTGCGCTCAAGCACCAGCGTCTTCTCGATAGGCGGAAGCACCACACAATCGCCCTGCGGGTTGGACACGCTAAACATGTCAATCTCGGCCGCGATCCATTTGGGGTTGAGCGGGATGAATGTCTCAACCGTCTCACGGCCAACCGCTTCGGCGCAGCGAACAGGCGAACCAATCTCCTGGCGCTTCTCTATCAGCAGCGTCGACATGCCCGCTTGCGCCGCAGTACGTGCGGCGATAGATCCCGCAGGGCCTGCGCCGATGACAAGGACATCGTATTCGCGCCTCATGCGGCTTGCTCCATGGTCAGTGACAGCGCCCCGGTTGGGCAGGCCGGGATACAACGCTTGCACCGTGTGCACGTGTCGTGATCGATGATCAACGTCGCATCGTGTAAGGTGATGGAATCCGGTGGGCAAACAGCCACACAAGCGCCACAATATGAGCAATGGTCGTAGTCTACGGCAATGATACGCTGCAACGGCACATCCTGGCGCGTAGATCCAACTGCCGATCTCTCCAACATGTGTCCTCCTATTACGCCCAGTACTACCGCGAAAAACCCCATCCCGCAAGCGAACCACAGGATGGATCTGTCCCTGCGCGGCCGGGCGCTAGACAACAGCTCACATGGCGCCAGGTGCAGTCACACCTACAGGCATCGTGTCGTTGGCGCCGTCACGTCAGACGGTGTGCCCCCACGCCTCGCAACCGTGAAATGGCATATGCCTGCCCGCATCGTACTTCGGCCAGGGCAGATAATCGTTCACACCGGGTACCTCCCGGCCGCGCAACAAGAATGCGCTGGGCCATTGACGATCTGTGATGATGCGGGTACTCGTCGGGATATAGCGAATGGTCAGCCCACGCCGCCAGCGTGGCGACGTATTTGCGTTGGAACCGTGCACAATGTTCGGATGATGGATGGATACATCCCCAGCCTTCAAGATGACGTCGACAACCTTTGACTCGTCGACCGTTGACACGTCCATCCCCGACGACAGCACATTGTCCACATCCGTGCGTGGTTTCATCTCCTGCAGGGTCATCTCTTGCGTGCCAGGAATGACGCGCATACATCCGTTCTCCGGCATGGAGTCGTCCAGGGCAAGCCACAAGGTCACCACATCCATCGGCTCCAACGGCCAGTAACTTCCATCCTGGTGCCACAACACGGCTTGTCCATCGTACGGGCGCTTGGCGATATAGTGTGACGCGAACAAGGCAATATTAGGTCCGACAAACTTCTCGGCGATATCCAGCAGGCGGTCGTCACTGACGAGGCACACCCAGAAAGGATCATCCGTCATCAGCCAATGGTGAAGCTGTTCCGGGCGCGTGCCAGGATTGCGCTCTAACAACCAGTCGATGTGCCGGCGTCCCTCTTCTACCAGCCCAAGATCAATTGCGTTACGGACAATCACGTAACCATCACGCTCATACTGTTCACGAACCGTGCTCAACTGCTCATGAAGTGCCGTTTCCATACACCCTCCACCGCAATATCACAACTCACCGTATATGGAAGCTATCTTACCCGATTCAGGCTTTCGCAGGCAAAAGCTTGATACCACTCAGATTCTGGGCTCTATCCACGCTTCAAAGGTGCTGACCGCTACGACTCGCTCACGTTCCCGCCGAAATAACGCTGCAGTTCGGTCACTGCCTGCTCTCGGCTCCTGAACCATACCGCCGGCATACCCACCTCACGCGCAGCATCGATATTCTCGATGAAGTCATCGACGAACACTGCTTGTTCAGGCCGTACCCCCAGGCGCTCCAGCGCCACCCGGTAGATATGTGGGGATGGTTTGGTGATACCCTCGTTGAATGAATAGACCGCCGCATCGACCGGGGCGTCAAAACCAAACAAACGTTTATTGGTCGCTGGCATGTGTGGCCAGGTATTGCTCAGGATGCCTGTCTTGAAACGCGGTCGCAGATCGGCCAGAAATTGGCATAAGTCAACATCGAGCCGGTCGCCAGACCAGAAATCCATCTGCAGTTGCCCGAGCTGTTGCGGGTCCAGCGCAAAACGGTTGCCGACGTAGCGCCAGACATCCTCGTCCGTTGCCTGTCCAATCGCGGCGCGGAGAGCAACCTCCGAATCGAAAACGGCCGCCGAAAGCCCACGTTCAGGCAAACCGAGACGCTCCTCCCAGCGCCGGCGCGGCGACCAATCCTCCGTGCGTATTAACACACCACCGATATCGAAAATGACTGCTTGTATGGGTGTCGGCATATGATTCTTGTGCTCCTGCCCGCATTGTAAGACAGGCATTCATCAAATAACTGCAGGTGCTGTTTCGTCCTGCAAAAAGGGCAAGACGGTGCTGCAGTCAATCGCCAGAGGCGTCACGATAAGGCTTTGGGACAAGCTGTAAAGCCAGCCACCGCTTTAAGGCCGGGTAATACTTACTGTAATAACGCTGGCGACTGCGCCACTTCGTTCGCTCGGCGCGTTCGCTAGCCTGTCCGCTACTCGCACCGCCATAATGCACAACCTCTGCTGAGGGCACGCACCAACGCTCCCAACCGTCCCGTTTCATGCGCATCGCCCAGTCGACTTCTTCGGCGTACATCTCGTAACCAGGGTCGAGCGGGCCCACCCGGCTCACCGCTTCTGTTCGCGCCAGCATGGCCGCGCCGAGCGGATGACCGATGCGAAAGGGGACGCCGGCTTCGTAATGCGCCGGTGCATAACGGCCATCCAGCCGCGTGCCACGGAATCGCCACAGGCGCGGATATGTTTCCAGGGCCAATTGCACCAAACCCGGAAACGCAAACGCGCCATGTTGAAGAGATCCATCCGGGTTCAGGAGTTTTGGCCCACACAACCCACAACGCGGATGGCGCCGCATGAAGTCGAGCAACGCCCGGCTGGCACCTGGGCGAACCACGGTATCGGGGTTGAGCAACCAGACGAAAGGTGGCACCGCGCCGATAAAACCGGCGTCATCGCCGGCCAACCCCAACCGCGCCATCCCCAGATTGTTCCCGCCGACATAACCGACATTCTCTTTGCAGGCGATCAGTTCAACCTGAGCGAACTCTGCTTGCACCATGGCAGGTGTGCCGTCTGCTGAGGCGCTGTCTATGACGATGATGACCGCCTCGACACCCGCCAGTGTGATATCGGCCAGCAGCGACGTCAAACACGCGCGCAGCAACTCGCGCACATTCCAGGAAACAATGACAATCCCAAGCTCAGCACCTGTAACGATGTATTGAGCATTGGGCCTCGTATGCTGTGTTTTGTGCGTCACGTCCTGAGTCACGGCTTGACGATCTGAATCTGTAAGGGCGATACGTGGTTGTTAATCGCCAGGATCTCAACATCCTCCTGGATCAGCGAAGCATAAATGGTCATCGGGTTGCGCACGGGGATTTTAGTCATGTAAATACAGCCCCGTACCAGCACTTGCTTCCCAGGAGCCAGGTAGTACAACTTCTGTCCGTTATGCTCGACAACGTCGACATCTTCCAGTGTGCCAACAGCCCAGCGCCAGGGATGGTCCATGCCGTTATTCGTATCGTAGTCAACACCTACACGAAATGCCCCCGACTCCACCTGGAAGTTCTTGGTATAGAGGTTTTCTTCCATGCGATAACAATCGCTTTGGTCAAAAGGCCCACCGGTGCGAATCGGAACGCTCCCGACGTTTCTTACAGCCATCGTGAAGTACAGAGTATCGCCCAGGCCCACCGTCATCAGATTCGTATCGTTCGGATCCCGTACGACCTGCTCACCTTTAGCGGACCACACCACACTGCGCCCGTCTGGCTGCACGACGATTTCAGCCACCGGCCGGCCGCTGTCGGTGATCTTGAGCGGTGCGGTAACCACGTCGCGCTGACCCACGCGATCCTCAGCCTGTGCGACGAGCATGTACTCACCGTCAGGGGGTGGATCCGCACCCAGATCAATCCCGCCGTCGTAATCGTAGGTGTAACGCCCGGCCTCTAACTCACCCTCCGAGGTTATTTTCCGTAGACCCTCGTTACGCTGCACCTCATAGCGAAAGCCGTTGGCGCCGATCACGTATACGGTCAGATCCGCCTGTTGTGAAAGAAACACGTTGATATACACGTGGTCGTCAATGGCATCGCGGTTCGGCGTGAACGTATAGGTCGAGAGCGTCAACTCGCTGATTTTAGGGAACGGGACATCGGCATCCACGATCTTGAGAGGACCACTCAGCGATTGCGTGCCGTTCATCCCGTGTGCTTCAATGTGCCAGGTGTAATCCCCGTTCGGGATCAACCGCCCATCCGAGACGCCACTAAACAGCAATTCGTAAGGGACAGGACTGGGCGAACGCTTCACATCCTGGTGTACGCTATAACGCTTGCCAGCGCTATCGACCAGGTAGACCGTGATGTTTACCGGATCAGCCACCCTGTAGCTGAGCCTGGCAATGTCATCTTTTCCGTCTGCGTTTGGACTGATGATCGCGGGGGCCATCGACACATCGCTCAGTGGTTCATTATTCCCACCGCATGCGCTCAGCGCAGACACGCCGAGTACCGCAAGTGCACCCGCTAGGATATGACTTAGCTTCATCATCACGAGTATAGCCTCATCGATCAAACGCCCCACCCACACCAGGTGCACTTGGCACGCACAGAACCGGTAAGATTGATAGTGTTTCAGGCTTCAGAACATTTGTGCTACACTTAGACCATGCCAAAAACAGTCCCCAAGATGAAGACTCGATTCGTGTGTTCCAGTTGTGGTGGTGCACAAATGCGTTGGACCGGCAAGTGTCCCGACTGTGGCGAGTGGAATACGCTGGTGGAGGAGGTCTTTCAGGAAAGCAAGCATGCCACTCGGCCGGCAGCGGTCACCAATATGCCGCAGAAGCTGAGTGACGTCAATACGGAAGATATTGCGCGCATCCCGCTGAACATCGGCGAATTCTCGCGCGTGCTTGGTGGTGGGATTGTGCCGGGATCGTTGGTCTTGATCGGCGGCGAGCCTGGCATCGGGAAGTGTGTCACCGCTGACACGCGCGTTTTTGACCCGGTAAGTGGCGCATACCAGCCAATCACAGACTGGGCAAAGATGAAGCGTCCTGTGCGATCCATCAACACCAAAACACTAAAGATGGAAACAAACGACGTCGCCGCGTTCTGGGAGCGCGGCATCCGGCCTATCGTTGAAGTAAAGACAGCATTGGGCCGGCTCCTTCGTTGTACGCCGGAACATCCTGTGCTGACCCCTGACGGGTGGTGCCCCGTCGCTCAGTTGCCAACAGGCAGTTATATCGCCAGCCCGCGCTCGCTCCCCCACTTTGGCAATGAGTCGATGCCAGAAACGCATGTAAAGCTAGTTGCCTATCTGCTTTCAGATGGCTCCGCCCAATCTGCGATCTCTGTCACCAGTGCACTACCAGAAGTTGCACAAGATCTGGCGGAGATTGCCGCCGCGTTCGAGATGCAACTGTTATCCATCGATAGCCTGGCTGTTGCTGCGCGTAACCAAGCGCAGAGCACGACGCCAATCGCGCGCTTCGCCACCAGCATGGGTATACGCTTCACACATGCTGCCGGCAAGGCTATTCCGGAACCCATTTTTCGGCTACCACGCCATTTGCTGGCGCTGTTCCTCAACCGTCTCTTCACTTGTGACGGCTCGATCTACGTAAATGGTCATGGTGAACCTGGCGTTTCGTACGGCACCATCAGTTCTCGTCTCGCCGAGGATGTGCAACATTTGTTGCTACGATTTGGCATGCCAGCCACGTTACGAACGAAACGCACACGTGTGAATGGCAGGCTCTACGTTGCCTACGAGATTGTCCTGCTCGGCGTCGAGGAGACACAGCAATTCTTGCGTGAGATCGACATTCTAGGCCGCGACACTGCACACATCCATGTCATGTCGATAACACCTGCGCACCGTCCATCAACCCACCGTGACTTGATCCCTACAGGCGAACCCTTTTGGCAACGATTGCGCCAAGCGGCGGGCAATACACCATTTGCGCATATCGCGAAGCATGCCGGCGTCACGCTGAAGAACCGCAGGCATGCACAACCCTTAACGCGATACACGGTACAGGCCATCTCGGCTGTTCTGCACGATCCGCCTTTGCAGGCATTGGCGCAAGGCGATGTCTACTGGGATCGGATCGTCAGCATCACGCCATGTGGCGAAGAACCAGTTTATGACATCAGCGTACCGGGGAATGAAAACTTTGTTGCCAATGATCTCATCATTCACAACTCCACACTACTGCTACAAGCAGCCGTCTCCACAGCCCAGCACGTCGGCGCCACACTGTACGCCAGCGGCGAAGAGAGCATCCAACAGTTGAAAATGCGCGCCGAGCGACTGGGCGTGGGGAATAGCGATCTGTTCCTGCTCACCGACACCAACCTGGATAACATGATCTACCAGATCGAATCGATGCGGCCGAAATTAGCCGTTGTCGACTCGATCCAAACCATGTATCTCGACAGCATCCCTTCCAGTGCCGGCACGGTCAGCCAGGTGCGCGAATGTGCGCAGCGGTTGCAGATGATGGCAAAGTCGTCCGATATCCCGGTGTTCATCGTCGGCCACGTGACCAAAGAAGGCGCCATTGCCGGCCCGAAAGTGTTGGAACACATCGTAGACACTGTGCTGCAACTTGAAGGCGACCGCTTCCATGCGCTGCGGTTATTGCGCTCGATGAAAAACCGCTTTGGTGCAACCAGCGAAGTCGGGATTTTTGAAATGGCCAGCAGCGGCATGATCGAAGTGGCCAACCCCAGCGAGGCTTTTCTGGCCGAACGCCTGATGAATGCACCCGGGTCATCCATCGCAGTGACGATGGAGGGCACACGCCCGCTACTGGTGGAAGTACAGGCGCTGACCTCGTTCACGCAGAACCCAATGCCCCGCCGTACAGTGAACGGCTTCGACTATAACCGTCTTTTCATCCTGCTGGCAGTGTTGGCAAAGCGAGTGGGTGTCCGTCTACACGATCAGGACGTATTCATCAACATCGTCGGAGGCATGAGCATTGACGAGCCGGCAGCAGATCTGGCCGTTGCCATGGCCATCGCCAGCGCAAGCAAAGGCGTTCCCGTGCCGGCAGATCTGGCGATCCTCGGCGAGATTGGTCTCAGTGGTGAGCTTCGCTCGGTCAGCCAACTGAATATGCGCTTGAACGAGGTGTCTAAGCTCGGTTTCAAACGTTGCCTGATCCCCAAGACGGCCCGGCCGGTTGAAACCCCCTCACCGAACCTGCAGTTAATCGCAGCGCGATCGCTGGGAGAGGCGCTCGACGCAGTTTTAGGGACATGAGCCGGGTTGCGCGATTAGAAACGCCCATTCAAGGAACTGCTGTACCCCGTCAACTCCACATAACCCACGCCTGTTACGGCAGTTCCTTTCACTTGCCCCGTCACGTTGACTGCGCCCTCCCAGTAAACGACAGAGACCTGCATCAACTGGTCTGGCACACGCGCTTCGACGTCGAGTTGAATGTCGTGATCAGGAATCGTGATGCGCCAACGCACCGGGTAGCTTGCACCATCCACCGAACTTTGCCAGGTATTCAATGCCTCGATCGTTACCTGATCACTCTGTAATGGCGTGCTGCCGCCACCCGCGTCGACCAGAGTTCCACCCGAGACGGGTTCGACACTGCCGTCGCGGTTGCGGATCCGAAAAAACATCAGTTCACGCTGGTCGCTTAACTGGATCGAGAACCAATCCCACCCCTGAGCCTGCGGCCCGAGTGCACTGGTGCTCCACTCATGGTCCATCCAACTCAGCCCACTCACGTCAAACACACCGCCATCGGCCTGCACGCGCCCTTTCGCCTCTATTCTTGTGAGCGAGTAGTAATAGGAAGCGTTACCGAGCGTATCACTTTTCGGACTGAGCCCTCTATTTCCGTGCGCAACCGGGGGTTTCAACGAGTGTAGATCAAGCTCAATACCGTATGCACCGCTGCGGGCTTTCAGCCGCACCGTGTTGCCTTCCTCGTCCACAGCCACGGCCGACCAATCTTCGACGAACACCGTGTAAGGTTCACCACTGGCACCCGCCAACCCTGCCGCCCCACGGCTGAACTTTTCAAATGAGACATGTTGATCTGCCGCGCTATCCGTCACGGCAAAGTGAGCGAAATAGACCTGGTTGGACACGAAGTCGGATTCACGCGCCGGCATCTCGCTCTGCGGCAACAATGCACGCCGGAAGAAGGTAAGCTGGTAACCAAAGTGCCTGCCACCACTGTCCGTCAGGTTCCCAGTGTAGTACCACCATTCCGTCTGGAAATCCGGATGTGGGCCATGATCGCGCGGGAAAAGAAACTCGCGCGGAACAAAAGCCCGCGCGAATTTTGCGTTATTTTGATCGATCCCCGTTTCGAGACCGTTCACCGTCGCGCGCGCCTCCAAAGGCGGCTGTGGTCTCAAAAGAGACCACACCACCAGAGCGCCAGCCAGCAGTAGACCCATCCCTATCAGCACGCGCAACACTCTAGTCATAGCCAGCCTGTGAACCATATTCACCCATGATGCCTGGATTCTAGACGAGTCCTTGCCACGCATTTGAGCCTGACCAACTGATACAATCTCAAACTTGGAAGCCATTCCATGTGCAAAGAGGAGCACACAAGGTTTTATGAAAATTGCAGTACTGGGCGGCACGGGCAAGGAAGGGTCTGGGCTGGCATTGCGTTGGGCAAACAGTGGACATGAAGTCATCATCGGTTCGAGGGATTCCACCAAAGCACAACGCGTCGCCGAAGAGTTGAACCTGACACTCGGTGTGGTGCGCATGACGGGAACAGATAACCTGACTGCTGCGCAAAGCGCGGATATCATTGTGCTTACAGTTCCTTATGCCGCACACAAGGTTACGTTATCTGGTGTCAAAGAGGCGTTGCACGGGAAAGTACTCGTCGATGTCACGGTTCCAGTCAACCCAACCGACATCCTGCGCGTGTCCATCCCTCCTGCCGGGTCTGCGGCGAAAGAGGCGCAGTTATTCCTCGGCGACGACGTCAACGTTATCGCCGCGTTTCAAAACATCTCTGCCACACATCTGAAGAAGCTGGACGCTGCGATTGACTGCGATGTCCTGGTGTGCGGCGATAACGCGGAAGCCAAGAAACTGGGCCTGCAGCTTGTCGCCGACGCAGGCATGAAAGGTTTGGATGCGGGACCGTTGGATAACGCCGTCGTCGTGGAGGGGTTGACATCAATCCTTCTGGGCATCAACCGGCGCCACAAAGTCAAAGGCGCCGGCATACGCATTACGGGAATATAGCTGCAATCCATGCTTGAACTGTTCCCCATTGAGGGTTTACCGATCATCAGACCCGGCGATGATCTGGCTGGGATGTTGTCGTCAGCCTTGCGCCCGCTCAACCCGCGTGATGGCGATGTGCTGGTCGTCACGTCCAAGATCATCTCCAAAGCGGAGGGGCGCTTTATAAACCTGCGTGATATTACACCCTCAGAACGCGCGCTCGAACTGGCGCAGGTTACGCGCAAAGACCCCCGGCTGGTTGAGTTGATTCTGCAGGAATCACTGGTCGTGTCGCGCGCCGCGCCCGGTGTGCTCATCACCCAGCACCGGCTCGGTTTCATATCGGCCAACGCCGCCATCGATCATTCCAACGTCTCCACGGATATCGACATCGTGTTACTCATGCCCGTCGCTCCGGACAACAACGCCTTGCAACTGCATGAGTGCCTTTCACGGGCTTTCGATGTTCACATCGCCGTCGTCATCGTCGACAGCCATGGCCGGCCACACCGCCTCGGCACGGTTGGCGTGGCGGTCGGGGTGGCAGGAATGCCGGGGGTCGAGGATTGGCGCGGGCGTCCAGACCTGTTCGGGTACGAACTGCAACACACCGACATCGGTCTTGCGGATATGGTGGCTTCGGCCGCCACACTATTGCTCGGACAAGCCGCGGAAGGTGTTCCCGCTGTGCTCGTACGTGGCGTAACGTACTCGCGGCGCGAAGGGAGCGCGGCAGAAATCATCCGGCCGGCTCACCTCAATCTATACGCCTGACCCCACATGCCCAGCCAATCCGCCATTGATCTGCGCCGCATGATCCGGCGTTACACCGACCAGCCGGTCGACGCCGCAACAATTCAAATGCTGCTCAACGCCGCCATACGCGCACCCTCACCACACAATCGCCAACCCTGGCGATTTGCCGTCGTCCGTGGTGAAGCGCGCATATGCCTGGCGCGCAGCATGGGCGATCAGTTACGCGCCGACTCAGCGCGCGACGGGATATCGGCCACCGTCATCGACCGTGACGTAGCCCGTTCATACCAACGTATCACCGGCGCCCCAGTCGCCATCCTGGCCTGTCTTTGTATGACCGACATGGACGTGTATCCTGACGAACGGCGCAACATCGCGGAGCAGTGCATGGCCGTGCAGGCAGTCGCCGCGGCCATTCAAAATATTCTGCTCAGAGCCACTGAGTTGGGATTGGGCGCGTGCTGGATGTGCGCGCCTTTGTTTTGCCAGGAAGCCGTCATTCGCACGTTGCAGTTGCCCTCTGATTGGTTGCCACAGGCGCTCATTACCGTGGGCTACCCTGCAGATGAGGGTAAGGATCGACCACGCTACGAGATTGAGGACATCAGCGTGTTTATACAGCAATGCAGGGAGTGACTTATAACGCCCCAGCGAAAGAGGCTATGGGCGACGCGCACTGCGCATCCATTCGTCAAACGCCTGTCGCACGGGTCGCCCGATCCCTATTTCGTCGGCCACGCTCAATAGGTTTTCCGCATGCACAATTTTGTAGCGATTACGCGCGAAGTAGATGCGCAGCCATGAGTCAAACAGGCGATCTCCCACCGTGCGGCGAACCGCATCGAAGAACAACGGCCCTTTGCCATAGACGAGTGGCGAGTAGACAGCGCGGTCAAATGCGCCAGTCGGTTGAGCAACCGGCGCATCACGCCCGATACGCAACTCTCGTTGATACCGTGCAGTGAAATAGCGTTCCCGCTCGGCAGCCGCGGCCTCTGCACCGTAGCGATCCTCGATATAGAGAGATGCCATGTATTGGGTCAGCGACTCGTCAAGCCAGGGTTCGTTGATCGGGTCACTGCCCACCATGGAATACCACCATTGGTGCGCCACTTCGTGCGCCACTATCCATTCGAAATAGCCGCCGTCCATCTCATATAGAGAATCAGTAACACCGGCCAGCATCGGATACTCGATACCGCCTGCCACCGTAGGTGAGGCAAAAACGTTCAACACTTTGAATGGATATGCTCCGAGCCGGCGGGTATAAACGGACAGCGCCTCGGCTGCGTAGATCAGGGCGCGCTGTCCACCACGCTGATAGGAGGGGAGATAGTAACTTCCCACCAGGATATTCCCCCCGGCGTGAACCGTCGTTGTGAGCACCTGGTACTGGTTGCTGGCGTGGATGGCAACATCGCGCACCGGGCCGGCCACACACACAGTCTCCTTCCACAACGTTGCTTTGTCCGGTGCGCGTGTTGCGCCAGATGGTAATGCCGCTGTTGATGTTGGCGTTTCACCACACACGCCTGTTGCAGCAATGACAAGATCGGCCGGTGCACGAATGCGCACATGGTATAGACTTGTTTCAGAGAATACGACGTCACCATACGTCGGTGCGGCATCGACCAGCCAGCCCTGTGTGCCTCGCACCGGGATCATGACATAGGTATTGGGCAACGCTATCACACCATTTGACCAGCCGAATGTGCGGTACCCCCCGCGCGCCTGCAACGGGACAGTCACCAGGAAGCTCGCATCAAGCACAACCGCCTGGCCGGGCCGCAGTGGTGATGGCATCGGGACACTCAAAACAGAGGTATCGGTGATCATGGTGCTGCCGGAGTAGGGAACACCCGATCGCAGAAAAGGTACCGGCTTCACCGCCGCGCCATCCACGCGGAGATCAGTCACCACCATGTCTCCGCCCAAATAGTCGGTGTTGGGATAAAGACGCAACAGGATCTCGTCGAGTGCTTCGCTCGACCGGTTCACGTAACGCACCTGCTGGGTGCCCGTGACGTGCTGGAGATCGCTTGCGATGGATAATTGAATATCGTACCGGGTTGCGTCGCCAAACTGCGCCAGGTCCTGTACGAAGGGGGCGCGTAATGCGGTGCTATACGGCATCAGTTCCGCCGGCAGCACGGTTGCTGTATCGGCAACCCCCTCATCTGCGAGGGATGTCGCTGCGGGCGTTGCGGCAGCCGCCGTGACTGATGCATCCTCAGCGCTCACGAGTGGCGTTTCGGAAGCCACCTGCGAAGCCACCTGCCCCGGCACTGACCGCAAAAACGGAGCAGACTGATTCAACGAGCACGCGGCTAAAAGCAAAACGGCGCAAAACAGGGTTACAGAGATACGAATGAGCTTCATGAACGTAACTGGTTACACTGATATCGATGAATGTGCCAGCCACGCACCAGCATCTCGCACAACGCAACACACAATGATTTGCCTGGCGCACAGCGCATCCCAGTATAATGCCGCTGTGCCGATGTCTCGTACTACGCTCATTATCTTTTTGTGCCTGACTTTCGTGGCAACAGCTTGTGGCGGCAGCGTCAGCGATCGCACGCCAACCCCAAGCGTGACCGCGCCGTTGCCAACTGCACGCCCGACGATCACCCCGCCGGCAACGCCCACCCTGGCGCCTGCCACCATGCCTGCACCGAAAGAGGCAACGCCTTCCCCTACCCCAGTAACCTACAAAGTGCAGGAAGGCGACACCCCCATTTTGATTGCCAATAAATTCGGTGTCAGCGTTGCAGACTTGATTGCGCTCAACAACATTGATCCTGCCACGATGCAGATCGGCCAGGATCTCATCATTCCCACTGGCCCGCAGGCGGCACAACCCAGTGATGCACTGCTGCCTTCGCCCACACCAGGTGCGTTTAACGTGCGCGGTCTGAATGTTTACCGCACGCCAGTCGGGAGCCTGGAATGCCTTGGTGAGGTATACAACCCCGGTCCGAATGCGCTCGGAAACGTGCAGTTGCAGATTGCATTACTGGACCAGGCAGATCAAATCCTGCTGGCAGCACCAGTCTTCGTCCCAATGGAAGTCATTCCTGCCGAGCAGAGTGCGCCTTTCCGGCTACTGTTCACCGACCCACCAGCAGCATACGCCAAGTTCAGTATCACGCCGTTGCGCGGTGAAGCAGTTGACCCGGCTTCGCGTTTTGCTCAACTGCAAGTGACGCGCAGTGAAGGCGCCCCCAGCGGATCGCAGTACCGCGTTTACGGTGAAATTAGCAATGCCGACCAGGTGAACGCATCCAAGATTCGCCTGACAGTAACCACCTACGATAGCGAACAGCGTGTCATAGGGTATCGCGACGCAGTGCTGAGTGAGGGCCCCCTCGCACCCGGAGCCACGTTGCCGTTCGACATCACGCTGGCTTCATCATCCCCCAACGTGGCCAGGTTCGCCGTCGTTGTGGAAGCGTTAAAGTCCTGATAAGTCACTGCGGCGCCTGAGCTTATAGCACGTTCAACGGGTCTACATCCACCACACAGCCTCGTGGGAGTTCTATACCACTGAGCAGGTGCTGGGGTGATTGCGTCCGCGCAAATAAATGCCAGCGATACCGCCTGGAGTGCCTGACAAAGTACGCCTGCGCTGGTCCAATCAAATCGCTCTCCAGCGAAACCCGGCGCCGCAACTGGCGGGCCAGCATTTCGCATGCATGTTGAGCGATGGCATTGTCTTCGTGGGATATCTCAAAGCGTACCAGGCGTGTGTACGGTGGCAGGTTTAGCATCATGCGTTGGGCCAACTCGTACTGCGCAAAACCCAATACATCATGCCGGGCAGCAAAGCTAATGGCCGGGTGCTCTGGGTTGTACGTCTGCACGATCACCCGCCCGGATAGCAGGCCCCGTCCCGCGCGTCCAGCCACCTGTTCGATTAAGTTGAAGACGCGCTCCGATGCGCGGAAATCAGGCAGAAACATCCCGACATCGGCGAGCACGACGCCAACCAGGGTGACCAACGGCAAGTCCAGCCCTTTCGCGATCATCTGCGTGCCGACAAGTACATCCGCCTGGCGATTGACAAAGCGTTGTAGTAACTGGTCGGCGCTGCTGTGACCGGATGCCATACTCGCATCCTTATCCCAACGTACCACACGCGCGCCGGGAAATTGCTCGCGCAGCGACTGCTCCACTTTTTGCGTGCCAATACCGATATAGCGGATGCGCACGCTACCACACGACGGGCACTTCGACGGCGCCAGTTCGACGTGGTTGCACTGGTGGCATTTGACCACGGACGTGTTCGCGCTCACCACCATCCGTCTGGTCCGGCCGGCACCGCTGCCAGCGCGCGACTTTGGGTTGGCTCGCACAGGCCGGTTTGTTTCCAGGCTGCCAGTTTCCTCTGCCGGCGCCTGGTGGTATGTGAGCGGTACGTCGTCATTTGGGCAGCGCAGCACGTGTCCACAATCGCGGCAGATCACGCAAGAGGCGGTACCGCGCCGGTTCAGGAAAAGAATGGCTTGTTCACCCCGTTGCAGTGTTTCGCCCAGTGCCAGGGTCAATGCGCCACTGAACATGCTTGTGTTTCCGCCGCGTAATTCGGCGCGCATGTCGATGACTTGCACATCAGGGAGCGGCTGATAAGCGACCGCGTCGGTCTCTCGTTGTACGGACGTATGTATCCCTAAACGCGCCTGTTGGTCGGCGATGCGGTTGACGTGACCGCGCACGCGGTTGGGCAGTTCGATCATGACAAGACGCCCATCAGTTCCAACTCGCCTGCCCTGCAGTGTGATGGAAGCCGGTTGTGACATGTGCCAGGCTTCAAGCGACGGGGTGGCACTGCCCATGATCAACGTCGCATCGCATGATGCTGCATAATGCATGGCAGCGCGGCGCGTGTCGTAGTAGGGTGGCGAACTCTGCTTGTACGACTGATCATGCTCCTCGTCCAGGATGATCACGCCCACCTTTGGCAATGGCGCGAACAAAGCCGAGCGCGCGCCGACGACGACGGCCAGTTCCCCGGCACGGATACGTCGCCAGGTGTCATAGCGCTCTCCCGGCTTCAGCCGGCTGTGGATCAGTGCAACTTTGCCGGGGAATCGCGACAGGAATCGCCTTGCGGTCTGAGGGGTCAGGCTGATTTCCGGCACCAGCACCAACGCGCCTCGCCCTTGCTGCAAGGCCATTTCCACCGCGCGCATATAGATTTCGGTCTTACCAGAACCAGTGACACCGCGCAACAAAAATTGGCGCTGATCCATCTTCTGATCCATCGCCCGGCGGATCGTCTCCCACGCCCTGGCCTGGTCATCGGTCAACGGAGGAGGTGATGAAACCACGTAATCGATGTCGGCCAATGGATCGCGCCAGCGTTCAGCGTCACCCAGCAGAATGTAATCACGCTGCGACAGCCAATCCAGGTCTGTGCGGGTGGCACCTGTCTCGGCGTAAACCCATTCAGCCCAGGCCAATCCGTTGCGTTGTAACAGATAGCCCAGCACGCTCCCCCGGCGACCAAGTGCATTGGCGCGGCGCGGGTTTTTAGTGGCCTCGTCGTCCAGATTCCGGAGCACAATGTCAAGCGTTGCCTCGGAGATGGCCAGTTGAACCAGCGTGGTCTTCAAGGGCTTCACGACGACTGGCGCCACGGTCGACGTCCGGGTCACCACCCCTTCCTGCACCAATGCCTTGAGAACGTTACGCCAACCCTTAACACCGCGCAACGCCGTCTTCAGCTTCGATTCGACCAAGGCGCCGCGCCGCCGTAACACCGCGATCACCTGCGCACGTACATTCGGCGGCGCATCCGGACCATCGTCACTCGGCAAGTAGCGTTCATCGGCCAGTGCATATAAATAGGCTGAGCTTGGCGTAAAACCAGGTGGCACCATCAGCGCACAGCAGCGGCCTAAGGAAGCACAATACTCGGCCGATAGCCAGCGTGCCAATTCCAACTGTGCTTCGTTCAACACGGGTTTGGCATCCAACAAGGTGTGAATTGGCTTGAGATCGTATCGACGCTCAGCCTGTGTCAAGTGTTCGTATGAGCGCACCGCCATCACGATGCCGGCGACGAGACGGCTGCGCAAAGGCACCACCACCGCAACACCCGCAGCAATCTGCTCCCGCATCCCCTCCGGCACGCAATAAGAAAGTGTGCCTCGAATCGCGTCAGACAGCGGTGCGACTTCGGCAACCAACGAGTCAACAGACATGCCGCAACTATAGCAGGCGCAGATTAATCCCATTTACAGATATACGGATGACATTGATGCGTACCCCATTTGGTGGCTCTAACGCTAGTTTAGTGCTCCAGGTGTTAAGTACTGAAATGGATCAGGACGAAAAGGATCTACACATACCTGGTTTGGAGTGCGATAAAGCCGTGCGGCAAGGGTCGGAGCTCATAGTAGTGTGCCACCCTACAGCTAAATGAAACCAACTAATTTCTACGGTTTTGCCGCCGTCGCAACGGGCTACCAATGGTGCGCAAGGTCGAGCCCTTGTTCCTGGCACGACGCCTGAAGTAGCTATCGCTATCGTGCTCAAGGTCGGCGATATCAGCGCGGTCATGATCGTGCGTGACATGGTGGCGCCAGTCCTTCCACAGCAACTCCGTCGGGTTGCACTCCGGCGAGTAGCTCGGGACGTAGCGGAGTTGCAGCCGCCGCCCGTAGCGATCCAGCAGTGCCGCTACACGCTGGGAGGTCTCGCGCCGATGAAACCGGGCGCGGTCCGTCACGATGATGACCCGCCGCTTGCGCTGCGCGGAACGTGCCATGCACTTCTCCACCAGACGGCAGAACGCCGCGGCGTTGCGCTGCCGGCTGCGGACTCGCACAATGTCGCCACTGCGCCAATCGATTGCCGCGACCTCGTGGCGCTTGGCCGGATGCACACCCGGCGCCTTCATCGTGCGCTGCTGCCCGCGCGGCATCCCCATCCGGGTCAGGGTCGGAAAGAGGCTCATCTCCGCTTCGTCCTGGACGTACACATCCGCCCCGCGGGGGGGGTGGTTCAACAGACGGGTAATCGCCCCTTTTTTTGTGCATAGCCCGGCTGCTGTTGGGCCAGGTGCTTGACGCTCCAGGTCGGCCGCCGGCACACGATGTCCAGTCGCTCCAGATGCTGGCGGAGACACTCATCCGTCACCGCCACCCGGAAACGCCGTGCCACCCCCCGCGCCAAGGCGGCGGTCGTCCAAGTCGGGCGGGGCCCCCCGCACGCGCGCGGCGAACGCGCC
>JAMDDR010000209.1:0-579 GCA_023488685.1 Chloroflexota bacterium
GCAGATGGCGGTCTAGTTGATTCGCCCAGCGGTTCAGGTCGCCATAACGCACTTGCTGCTTAGCTTGTAGACGAATCGATTCACCCACCACAGCGACCTCATCCGGTGTGCGCCCCGCCTGCTCTTCAAACAACTGGTGAACACACTTTTCCAGAGGGTAATCGACATGTGTGTTATTCCAATCCACCAGCAACTGCTGCCGCTCGGCGTCCGTGAGGATCGGCAGTTCGGAAATGAGTTGGTCTGGTTGAGCGGCGATGCTTTTGAGCAACGTCTCGTAGTGCCCGATAAAGCGAGTGATGGTATCAGAGTCAAACAGGTCTGTGTTGTACGAGATGGTCACACGGTGGTGGCCTGGCACATCCGTCATCGTGCATGACAGGTCATACTGCGCACCCCCGGGATCAACCTCAATGTAATCCACGCTGAGACCGGTCAAGTTGGGCACTTGCACTGGAACATTAATGACGTTAAACATGATCTGAAACAGCGGTGCATGGCTGGTATCGCGCACCGGCTGCAACTCTGCGACGAGTTTGGCAAACGACAAGTCCTGATGCGCAAATGCCTCCAGCGCTC
>JAMDDR010000209.1:589-12191 GCA_023488685.1 Chloroflexota bacterium
TGTTGGATTCCCGGACAGATCCGTCCGCAACGGCAGGGTATTGACAAAGGTACCGATGAGATTTTCAACAGCCAGCCAGCGCCGGTTGGCAACTGGCACGCCCACTGTCACATCAGTCTGGCCGGTGTAACGGTACAGCAGCACCTTGAATGCTGCTAGTGTCGTCATGAACAGCGTCACACCCTTCTTCAGGCTCAGCCGCCGCAGCGCGTTGAGCAACACATCCGGCAGCTCAAATGACCGGATGGCACCATGATACGTTTGGATGGCCGGTCTTGGCCTGTCGGCGGGCAGTTCGATCACAGTGACACCTGCCAGCTTGTTCCGCCAGTAGGCCAGTTGATTTTCCAGCACCTCATCCCGCAGCCACTGGCGCTGCCAGCAGGCGTAGTCCGCGTACTGGACGTCGAGATCAGGCAGCAGGGCTGGTCGGGCGGTGACATAGGCGTTATACAGCGCCGCCACTTCACGAGTCATGATGCCCATCGACCACGCATCGGTGACGATATGATGCATGGCCGTGAGCAGAAGATGCTCGTCGTCGTTCAGCCGGTATAGCGTGGCGCGCAACATCGGCCCGCGACTGAGGTCGAATGGTTGTTGTGCCTCCTGTCGGGCCAGCGCGATTGCTCGACGCTCCCGCTCTGCAGGTGGCACATCTAATTGCAGCAAATCCACCACCTGCAGCCGCAAATCCGATGGGGGCGCAATCACCTGCGCCGGTTGGCCATCGACGATGGCAAACACCGTGCGTAGGTCTTCGTGCCGCCGCACCACCTCGGCCAGGCTGTATTCCAGCGCCTGCATGTTCAGTGTCCCTTTGAATCGCGCGGCCGGGGCGATATGATAGGCCGAGCTATCCGGCTGCAATTGCTGGATGAACCACATGCGCTCCTGCGAAAAAGATAACGGCACTGGGGACTGCCGTTGATCTGGCATGATGGGTGGCGCATTGGCTGCAGTTGTATCCTGCAACGCCTCCTCGACTTGCGCTGCCATCCCTGCCACTGTTGGGGCCTCGAACAGCACCCGCAAGGGCAGTTCCACCCGGAACACTTGGCGCACTCGTGACACAACCTGGGTCGCCAACAAGGAATGGCCACCTAGTTCGAAGAAGTTATCGTGAATGCCAAGTGAACCACACTGCAACGTCTCCGTCCATATGTCGACCAGCACTTCCTCCACCGGCGTGCGTGGACCGACGTAGACACTCTCCAGCGCCATACGAGCTGCGCCTGGCACAGGTAGTGCGCGCAGATCGACCTTATTGTTAGGCGTCAACGGCAACGCCTCCAGGAGGATGAATGCAGTTGGGATCATGTAGCCGGGCAGTCGCTCCGCCAGGAAACTGCGCATGTCGCGCAGGCTGGGCGTCTGTCCGTGCGGCACAACGTAGGCCACCAGTTGTCTATCACCCGGCGCTTCTTCGTGTGCGACGACCACCGTATCTCGCAACCCAGGATATTGGTCCAAGGCAGCCTCGATGTCGCCCAGTTCGACCCGAAAACCGCGGATTTTGACCTGTCGATCCTCGCGCCCAAGGAACTCAATCGTACCATCCGGCAGATAGCGACCCAGATCGCCCGTCCGATACAGCCTGTCCCCTGGACTCTGGCCATACGGGTTGCGAATGAAGCGCTGTTGGGTAAGCGTGTCGTCGTTCAGGTAGCCGCGCGCCAGGAATGGCGTGCGTACATAAATTTCACCCACTTCCGCAATGCCGGCCAGATGTCGCACGCTATTGAGCACGAGTAATTGCACGTCAACGATACCGTGGCCAATCGGGATGGTATTCCGGTCCGCACCGGCGCCGTCATCGTCCGCAGTATGGTTGTGGATGACGTGATACGCCATCGCCTGCGGCGTTTCCGAAGCGCCATAAAAGTTCACCACGGTCACCTCACCGGCTAGCCGGCGCAGTTGCGTGACGTGCCGCTGAGTCAACGTGTCTCCGCCGAAGAAGGCGTAGCGCAGCGATGCCTGTTCGGTGCTACCGCTATTCGCGCTGTCGCTACTCGTCTCGGTCATCAGCTCACTCATCGCCGGCATCAGGTGCGCGACAGTAATGCGCTGCTCGCTCATCCAGGCAGCCAGTCGTCCCGGCGTCTCGATATCCTTTTCCGCTGGAATACACAGCGTGGCGCCTACCCACAGTGGTGTGAACACGTCACGTAATAACGGGTCATGCCCCAGGCCGGAGAGCATGCTAAAACGGTCGGACGGCGTGAATGCAAAGGTCTGGTTATGCCATTGCAGGAAATGGGTCAGCGAGCGCTGCTCGCCCAGGATGCCCTTGGGCTTGCCAGTCGATCCGGAGGTGAACACGATATACAGCAGATCGTCAGTTTGACCACTCACCGGGGAGACGCCGGTCGACCATTCGTTCAAACACTCACGCACCTCGTTTGGCGTGCGAGCGAGATCGAGATGGCAGGCCACCGGGTGATCCGTTAGGAACGCAATAACAGCCGCAGGTAGCGCACCAGCCGCGTCGAGTTGTATAAAGCCTTTGGGGCGGGCCGCGCTGAGACGCTCCACCAGTTGAGCCGCGGGGTATGCCGGGTCGAGGATGACGAAACATGCACCCGCCTTGGCCACCCCCAGCAAGGCCAGCACCAGTGCCGCGCTACGGTCGGCATAGATGGCGACAGGATCAGCGGATCGAATGCCGCTCGCACGCAGCGCGTTGGCCAGTTGGTTGCTGAGTTCGTCTAGCTCGTGATAGCGCCAGGTGCCATATGGATCCACCAGCGCATTCTTCTCCGCATGCTGGCTGGCGACCTGTGCCAGCCCCGCCTGGAGGGACGGCACGCCCGCATCGCGCAGCGGTTGCGCCGGGTCAGGGAGCAGCCTCTGCGCCTTGGCCGTCAGGAGCGAATACTGCGCGATGTTTTCATCGGGGTGCGCGCTGATCTGCCCGAGCAAGTGTTGATACTGGTCGAGCAACTCGGCCATGCGCGCATGCTCGAACAGGTCGGCGTTGTAATCCAGCATCAGTTCAACCTGCCCCGCTCGTTCAAGAGCGTACAGTGTCATGTCGAAGTTCGCGCCGGTTTCTGGTGGCATCGTGACTTCCACTTGCAGCCCGCGCAACTCCGCGTGTGCCAGCCCAAAGCTGAACATGTTGAACATGACCTGGAACAGTGGCGTATGGCTCAGACTCCGCTCTGGTTGCAGCACCTCGACGATCTTCTCGAAAGGCACCTCCTGATTGGCCTGCGCCTCCAGTGCGACGGTGCGCACTCTTCTGAGCAATTCGCGAAAGGTGGGATTCCCGGACAGATCAGTCCGCAATACCAGGTTGTTGATGAAAACACCAATCAGGTCTTCTAACTCGCTCCGCACACGCCCGGCTACCGGCGTGCCCACTGGCACGTCCAGCATACCGCTGTAACGAGATAACAAGAGCTGGAAGGCAGCCAGTAAGGTCATGAATAAGGTGGCGCCTTCCTGCTGGCTGATGCCCCTCAGCATCTTGACCAGGTCAACGGCCAGCATCGCCTGGATGTGCTCATCCCGGAACGTTCTGACAGGTGGGCGCGAATGATCCGTAGGCAACGCCAGCAGTGGCGGGCTGTCTTTGAGCTGTTGCCTCCAGTAATCCAGTTGCTTTGTCAGTGTCTCGCCCTGCATCTGCTCACGCTGCCAGCGCGCGAAATCCGCATACTGGACGGGAAGCTTCGGCAACGACACTGGTTGCCCAGTGCTGAATGCATTGTAGAAGGTGTCCAACTCCCGCGCAAGGATGGTGATGGACCAGCCATCACAGACGATGTGATGGAGCACCAGGTGTAAAAGATACTCGTCTGCGCCGACTCGAATCAGGATCGCCCGCATCAATGGCGCTTGCGCCAGGTCAAAAGGGTGGAGTGTCGTCGCGAGCACCAGCCGCTCGATTTCGGCCTCGCGCTCTGCCGTGGTCAGGTGTGCCACGTCACCCACCTGCACCGAAAGATTGAGGCTTGGGGCGACCACTTGTTGCAGTTGTCCGTCAACTTCCACGAACGACGTGCGCAACGTCCCATGCCGCCGCACGATTTCGTTGAGGCTCCTCTCCAACGCCACCCGATCAAGCGGTCCTTGTATGCGGAAGCTGACGGGCAGGTTGAGTGCGCTGCTGCCGGGATTCAGCCGTTCCACCAGCCACATGCGCTCCTGGGCGAAAGAGATGGGTGCAGTACCAGGCTGACCAGCCTTTTTCACCAGCAACTGTGCCAGCAACACACGTTTCTCTTCCGGGGAAAGTGTTGAAAGTGTTGAAAGTGTTGCCAGTTGTTCGTTGACCGTGCTCATTGAGAGGAATCTCCTTGCGCCAATAAATCACTCAACAATGAATCCACTTGATCATCCGAAAGCCGATCAAGACTCGCAAGCAGTTGATCAGGTTGATGACTCTGAATGGGCTGAGTCTCATGAACGTCAGCGACCTGGGCGAGCACCAGCGCTGACAGTTCGTTCAGACTCGGTCCTTCCAGCAGTTGTGCGACAGGCATGCTGATCCCTAAGGCTGTCTGCAATCGATTCCGTAACTCGACCGCCATTAGTGAATCCAATCCCAGGCTGTTCAACGGTTGGATGGGATCGATGACCTCGGATGCAGCCACTCCAATCACCTGGTTGACTTGCGTACGCAGGAAAGCCAGTACCAGATCGCGGCATTCCTCAGGCGCAGCCACCTTAAGTTGTTGCACCAGCGTCGGTGCGGATCGTCCATCGGGATCCGTCGCCATTGCTGTGATATCGTGCAGCATGTCAGAGAGCAATGGCGGGACCCTCGTGATGGTGAACTGCGCAGCGAGCCTGTGCCAGTCAACCGGCAGCACCGTGACCTGCGGCAGTGATTGGTTGAGCAAATAGCCAAACACTTGTGTTCCCTGCTCCGGGCTGATGGCATCCATACCATTCCCCCTGGCTTTCTGCACCAGGCCGGCAGCCATGCCGGCTTCACTCCACGCCCCCCAATTGATACTCAGTGCCGGCAGGCCCTCCGCACGACGTTGATGCGCCAGCGCATCCATGAAGGCGTTGGCCGCTGCGTAATTGCCTTGGCCGGCGGATCCCAACACGGATGCGACCGACGAGAACAGAACGAAGAAATCCATGGGCATGTCGCGCGTGAGTGTGTGCAGATGCCACGCCCCATAGACCTTCGGCGCGAGTACCGTCGCAAACCGATCCAGGTGTTGTTGTACCAATACGCCGTCGTCGAGCACGCCCGCCGTATGGATGATGCCGCGCAACGGCGGCATGGTTACATCGATTTCCTCAAGCAACGCGACCACCTGCTCGTTCCTGGAGATATCGGCCTGTATCACGGCGATCTGTGCGCCTTCGTGTTCCAGCCGAGAGAGGTCCCGCTGCGCCGCCGCCGATGGAGCGCGTCGCCCCACGAGCACCAGGTGCCGGGCGCCATTCTTCACCAGCCACGCCGCCACCTGCAGGCCGAGTGCCCCCAACCCTCCAGTGACGAGATAAGCAGCATCCGCTGACAGGCGGAATTCTGTTCGCGCCTCATCCACTTGCTCCCCTTGCGCCGTAGTCGCCTGCGTCACGACGACTTTACCAATATGCTTCGCCTGTGCCATGAAGCGAAAAGCGCTGGCTGCATCTCTCAACGGGAAAACCTTGTGCGGCAACGGCTTCAACGTGCCTTCCTGCATCATCATCAGCACTTCTTTGAACATCGCATGGACGAGTGCCGGCGTCTCTCGCAACACATCCGCCAGATCATAGGGAAGATAGGTGACTTGCGGGTTCAACTGTGCCACTGCGTCCTTGCTCCAGATATCACGCTTCCCGATCTCCAGGAAGCAGCCGCCGGCATTGAGCACAGATAAACCCTTGGCGATGAATTCGCCCGTCAGCGCATTCAGGACGACATCCACACCCTGACCACCGGTCAACGCCATGATCTCGTCGGCGAACGCAGTCGTGCGCGAATGCATGACATGCTTGATCCCCAGAGACCGCAAGAACGCTCGTTTCTCAGGAGTTCCAGCGGTTGCATAGACATCGGCGCCGATCTGTTGCGCCAGTTGCACGGCCGCCAGTCCAACGCCGCCCGCTGCTGCATGGATCAGAATGCGTTCGCCAGGCGCCAGATGTGCCAGGTGGTGTAGTCCGTGGTAAGCCGTCAGGAAGGCAACTGGGATCGTCGCCGCATCCTCAAAACTCAGTCCCTCCGGCTTTGCCACAACAAAATCGGCCCGCACCGTGACATAGGTACCAAAGCTGCCCTCCGCAAACGCGATGACTTTGTCACCGACCTGGAGCGTGTCGACCCCTTCACCGACAGTCTCGATCACACCCGTGCACTCATTGCCCAGCATACCCGCCTCGCCAGGATACATTCCCAAGGCGTTCAGCACGTCTCTGAAGTTCAGACCTGTGGCATGGATGCGGATTTCGACTTCACCGCGGCCAGGCGGCCGGCGCGACGCTGGTTGCAGTACCAGGTTGCTGAGAATGCCGCGGACTGGAATAGCCAACCGAACGGGTTCGGCCCGAAATGGTTGAGTCTGCGACTCATTCGTCGCGGGCACCTTCGCCTCACTCGCCGCATTGGGCACAACGCGCTTTAGCCGAGCAACGTAACGCCCGTTGCCACGAAACGCAACCTGGTTCTCATGCCCGCTATTGCGCCCATTTCTATCCGCCTGCAACTCGTCCCACAGCAGTTGCTCTTCTGCGACCGGCTGTGCCGGATCGAGGTCGATACAGTTCGTGCGCAGCTCGGGATGCTCCAGGGTGATCGTGCGCGCGAGCCCCCACAACAGCGCTGGCGTCAACGCTGGCGCCCCCTGCTCTGGGATAACCGGTTGCGCACCGCGGCTCACCAACCACAACGCCGGCAGCACATGACCTTCTGTGGACTTGCGTACCAATGCCTGTACCAAGTGCAGCACACCGCCGCAATCCAGCATCGCATCGGCTTGCAGGCTGGCGTCCGAGGTGCTATACAGCGGCTGATTGTCCAGCCCCCATAGATACACAACGCCGTGCAACGGCGCCTCGTGCCGGGCTGCGTTCAACAGGCGCACGAAATCTTCAGCATGGGCTGGTTGTACCTGCCAGTGTTCCGCACCCGGTGCGGCGTCAAACTCGCCCGGCCGCACCAGGGTCACCCTGTCGCCCTCCGCTTGCAGGCGGGCTGCCAATGCTGTGCCGACCGCTCCGGCATCTGCGAAGATGACCCAAATCCCCTTTGGCCGTGGCGCCAGCGGCACAGGCACCGGTGCCAGCATTTGGGACTGCCAGACGACCTCGTACAACCAATGCTCAGGCGACTGGCGCGCAACAGCCCCGGCGATTTCGCGATTTGCTCGCACAAAGCGCAACCCTTCCAACTCGGCAATCACCTGACCCGACTCGTCATAAAGAGTCACGTCGCCAGCGAAGGTCTCGCGCACCTTGCTTGCGGTATCCGATCCCGCCTGCTCGTCTGTCTGCTGGGGGCGGATCGAGACGGTGCTCCACACACGTGCTGGAGCACGCCGGTACAGTCGCAGGCAGTCCAGCGCCACCGGCATGTACACGATCTCCTCGTGAGCAGGATCATCGGCGAGCAAGGCAACACCAAACGTCTGCAAGCAAGCATCCAGGAGCGCCGGGTGCAAGTGATAGTCCTTCGTATCCAGGCCCAGGGGAAGTTGGATATGCGCCAGCACCGCCTCCGCCTGCGCGTGGCGGTGGAGTTCAGTGATGCCCCGGAAGCTCGCGCCGTACGTCACACCCAGGGTTTCCAATCGCTGGTAGAACGCATCGATGGATTGTGTGCGGGTGTATGGTGCTTTCAAAGCTTGCAATGACACTGGGCTTGGGAGCGGCCTATCGCCCGATTGCCGGGTTTGCACCAACCCCGTGACGTGCTCTTTCCATGATTTGGCAGCATCGGTTGATTCTGGCTGCGCATCATCCTCACCAGTGAAGCTGAGAATACTAAACGGAATGTCCCTATCCATCTCGTCTTTGAGAATGAACTGGACAGTTGAGGTCTCGTGAGAGGCACCGGCACCCGGCAACGTAAGACCACGTAGAATGTTCACCTCGCGTACCACCACCGGCACGGTGCCCATGGTCGCGCTCGCAGCAAGCGCCATTTCAAGATAGGCTGTAGCCGGCAGCACACTGGTGCCGTAGAAGCGATGGTCTTTCAGGTAGGGTGGCACCTCTTCGCTCAACACGGATTCGAAGATGATCGACTGAAGCATCGGAGAGCGCAGCCGCCGCTGCAGCAACGGGTGGATGGCGGATTGCGCCGTTGTCGCTGCGGCCTGGGCGGCAGCGCCAGTCACTGCACGCCGCGGTACATTCAACCAGTACCGTTCGCGCTGGAATGGGTACGTGGGCAGACACACGCGCTGGCGCGCATACCCCTGGTCAAAACTCGCCCAATCCACTGCGGCACCACGAACGAATAATGCTGCCAAGCTCTCAAGCATCTGCTTGCTGTCATCCTGTCCTTGCCGCAAGGAAGGCAGCCAGGTGATCGCCCGCTCCTGCGCTGCACCGTCAGGCACGCAGCGTTGTCCCATTGCTGTGAGCGTCGGTGCCGGGCCAATTTCGAGAAATAGGTCATACCCGCGCTCGACCATCGTGCGTATCCCTGCGGCAAATTGCACCGCGGCACGCACGTGTTGGCGCCAGTATGTTGCGCGCACGACATCATCCCCACTGGCCCATTGTCCTGTCACATTAGAGACCAGCGCGATGCGTGGCGCCGAGTAGGCAACCTCGGCCGCAGTGCGTTCAAATGCCGGCAGGATCGGCTCGATCAGGGGTGAATGGAATGCGTGTGACACAGTCAGGCGTTTGGCTTTGATCCCCTGCTCCGCTAGCGTCTCCAACGCCGCCTGCACCACCGCGCCATCACCCGAGATGACGACGCTCTCCGGGCCATTCACGGCTGCGATGGACAACCTCTCGGCGTAGCGAGCCACGATTGGCGCTACATGTGCCTCACCGGCGAACACCGCCGCCATCTGGCCACCGCGCGGCAACTGCTGCATCAGCCGGCCCCGTGCCGCAATCAGCTTCAAACCGTCTTCGAGGCTGAACACACCCGCGACACACGCCGCCACGTATTCACCAACGCTATGCCCCATGACCGCCGAAGGCTCGATGCCCCACGACTTCCACAGCATTGCCAGTGCATACTCCAACGCGAACAATGCCGGCTGTGTATACATGGTGTCGTCCAGCGCGGCATCCACTTGGCGTGTGGGATCGGGGTAGAGCACAGACAACAATGGGACGTCCAGGAGCGATCGTAATCGTTCGTCACAGCGATCCAGCACCTGGCGAAAGACAGGCTGAGTATCGTACAACCGCCGTCCCATCCCCACGTATTGCGATCCCTGCCCAGTAAATAGAAAAGCGATCTTTGGCCGTGCCGTATCCGGCATGCGATGGCTGAACACGGCAGCCTGCCTGGCCTGACCACGCACGGCAGGATCGACGTAAGTCTGCAACCCATCCCGCATCGCGTCGAGCGATGCGCCTGCGACCGCCAGCCGGTGCGCGAACTGCGCCCGACCGGTATTGGCCGTGTAGCACAGATTTGCCAGCCGTTCCTGTGCAGGCTCCGGCTGCCCCGCAACTCGCGTCAACTCTTCGTTGAACAGGCGAACGTATTGGCCGGCCATCGCCTTCAGCGCCGGCTCACTCTTTGCAGACAATGCCAGCACATGGCACGGTCTTTCAACGCGCGCTCCGGCTGGGGTAGCTTTTCGAAAAGCCTGTAAGCGGCTCTCCGTGATTGGGCCTTCCAGCACGGCGTGCGCGTTGGTGCCGCTCAGACCAAACGCGCTCACCCCCGCAAGATGGGGGCGCCCGGCCGTGGGCCACGACATGCCATCCTGCGGGATCACAATCGGGAAATCCGGCCAGGTGATACGCGGGCTGCGCTCACGCAGGTGCAGGTGCGGTGGCAACTCCTCGTGTTGCATCGACAGCACCACCTTGATCAGGCCTGCAATGCCGGCGGCGGCCTCCGGATGGCCGATACTGGTCTTTACCGAGCCAAGAATCAGGGGGTGATCGGCCGCTCTATTCTTGCCTAATACCGCGCCCAATGCCTCCACCTCGATCGGGTCGCCCAATGCGGTACCGGTGCCATGCGCCTCCACGTAATCAACATCGCCTGGTTCCAGACCAGCTACTGCCAGTGTCCTGCGAACAAGCTCCTGTTGCGCCAGCCCGTTCGGCACGGTCAGGCCGCTGCTGCGGCCGTCCTGGTTGACGGCAGAACCACGGATGAGCGCCAGGATGTTATCGCCATTGGCGATGGCATCCGACAACCGTTTCAGCACGACCATCCCGCAACCCTCGCTGCGCACGAAGCCATCTGCGCGGGCGTCAAAGGTTTTGCAGCGGCCATCAGACGCCATCATCCCCCATCGGGTGAAGCAGACAAACCCCTCCGGCATCAGGATGATGTTGACACCACCTGCCAGGGCCAGATCGCTCTCCCGGTTGTGCAGGCTCTGGCACGCCAGGTGCACGGCCACCAGCGACGACGAACAAGCGGTATCCACTGACATGCAGGGACCGCGCAGGCCAAGCGTGTAAGCCACGCGGCCTGCGGCAATATTGAGCGCGCTGCCCGTCGCCGAGTACACGTCGAGTTGCCGGATGTCAATCTGACGAGCGAATTGCGAATAATCGCTCGTGCTGATACCCAGGAACATCCCGGTCTGGCTGCCCGCCAATTGGTTGGGAGCCTGTCCGGCCTGTTCCAACGCCTCCCAACTCACCTCCAGCACCAATCGCTGCTGCGGGTCCATGCTGGTCGCCTCGCGCGGCGTGATGCCGAAAAACCTCGGATCAAACTGGTCGACCTGGTCCAACAAACCCGCATACCAGGGCGCTGACTTCACCGCCGGATCAGACAGTAGATCATCACCGTAACCGGCCGTCTCCCAGCGCTCGGCCGAGACTTCCTTGATTACATCCACGCCGTCGCGCAACAGACGCCAGTATGCTTCGGGATCGTTGGCGCCACCAGGGAAGCGGCAACTCATCCCAATGATGGCAATCGGTTCATTCCTGTCGCGCTCGACGCGGTCGAGCTTGGCTTGCATCTCATCCAATGCCCGCAACGCGTTCTGCAGCAGTGCTCGCCGATCATTCGCCGGCCCATTCGTCACCCCACTCGTTGTCTCACTCGTGCTCATTTCCACGTACCCTCGTTGACACTATCCGTTTGCATGCAACGTGCAACCGTTCAATGCATCTGGTCTAGCTTCGCAGCCAGCAATGCGGCCAGTTCGTCCTCAGTGAGGGCGTCATCCCCCGTAGCATGGCTGCCCCCAGCATGACTGCCCCCTTCTTCGACAGGCGGCGGAACCTGTTGCCTGTCGTCCACCAGCGCCAACTCGCCCAGCAGATATGCCGTCATCGCCGCCACGGTCGGGTAATTGAACGTCAGCGTCGATGGCAGGCTGCGACCTACGGCTGCTTCAAGGCGGCTCTTGAGTTCGACCGCCATCAGCGAGTCCAGGCCCATCTCAAACAGCCCTTGTTGTTCGTCAATCGCGTGAATGGGCGGCAGCCGCAGGACCGCGGCGACCTCCTGGCTGATGCGGTGCACAATCAAATCACG